>CAMNJS010000021.1 GCA_946541645.1 uncultured Bacillota bacterium
TGGCCTTGCCAAGGCTAAGATGCCGGTTCGATTCCGGTCACTTGCTCCATTTAAATAACAAGAACTTGCAAAAAGTTCTTTTATATTATCATGAATATATCGAGGAAACTTACATAAAATAAAAAATGGAACTGTATCTAAACTAGCTAAATATTCCTAATCAAATTATATTATCAATAATGCACAAATCAAGCGAAAACATAAATTAAATTTATATTTTCAGGTAAATTATCACAAAAAATAACTCTTGATTTTCAAGAGTTTTAATATACACTAAATTTTTTTCACTAACTTTTTATCATTAGAAACTTTAATAGTAAACATACTATTTCTGTTGCCACCGTGAATATCATCAAACAAATCATCTCCTATTACCGCAACTTCTTCAGGTCTTAAATTTAAAATACTTAAAGCCTTTTTAAAATTATGCTTAAACGGTTTTAAAGCAAATTCTATATAAACAATATTCATTTCAGCAAATTTATCTCGAAGCTTTCCATCCATCCCATTACTCAAAATTAATATTTTTAATTTATCTTTTATCATATTAAGCCATTCCTCATTTTCGGCTGGAATATCATTTCCATCAAACCTAAGTGTTTCATCAACATCGACAATTAATCCCTTTATATTATTTTCTATTAACTTATCAATTTCTTCCCCCGAAAGATCAGTAACTTCGCCTATTTCCATATCTGGCTTAACCAAACTAGTTAAAATAACTCTAGCTAATCTATCAACCAAGTCATACAAAACATCTTCAGGTTTTTTCATATTATCACCTCAGCATCATTATTCTAACACTAAAATTAATTTTTTCAAATTAAAAAATAGAAAACTTTTATATTTTCTATTCATTATTTATAAACTTAATAGCCTCAGTAGCTGCAATAGCGCCATCAGAAGCTGCTGTAACAAGCTGTCTAACTTCTTTTGACCTAACATCCCCAGCTACAAAAATTCCTGGAATATTAGTATGACAATCTTCAGTAGCAATTATATAACCATTTTGATCAATATTGACTATATCTTTAAAACTATCATTAAAAGGAATCCTGCCTATAGCTATAAATAAACCATCAATTAAAATAGTACTTTTATCACCATTATTAGTAGTAATTTCAGCTTTTTCAAGTTTATCTTTACCAATTAATTTAGTAACATTACTATTAAAAATAAACTTTACATTTTCTTTAAGCTTAAGCTTGTTTACTGAAGCTTCCTCTCCTCTAAATTCATCACGTCTATGAATCAAATATACAGTATTTACAATATCAGATAAATATAAAGCATCTTCCAAAGCCGTATTTCCACCGCCAACAACTGCGACATCTTTTCCTTTATAAAAAGCCCCATCACATGTTGCACAATAAGAAATACCTTTTGAAATAAAACTATCCTCATTTTCTAATCCAAGCTTCCTATTTTGGGAACCCGTAGCTAAAATAATTGATTTAGCTTCATAAGTATTTTTCGAAGTAACAACCTTTTTTATATCACCGTCACCAATTTTTAATACTTCTTCAAACTTTACTTCAGCGCCAAGATCTTTTGCCTGATTATATAACCTCGTTGCAAAATCAAAACCAGAAATATTTGGGCTGGCAGGATAGTTTTCAATACTTAAAGTATTAATAATTTGCCCACCATAGCTTAATTTTTCTAAAACTAATACCTTCTTCATAGCCCTTCTAGCATAAATTGCACTAGTAAGGCCAGCAGGACCTGCACCAATTATTATAATATCGTACATTATTCTCCCCCAAGCATATTTTCTATTTCACTTTTAGGTCTTAATCCAACGCTTCGGCTAGTTTCCTCACCATTTTTAAATAAAACTAAACAAGGAATAGATGAAACAAAATATTCTCTAGCAAGTTCATCTTCATCATCAATGTTAATTGAAACTATCTTAAAATCATCATGCTCACTAGCAATCTCATCTAAAACTGGTCTAAGCATTCTGCATGGGCCACACCAATCAGCATTAAAATCCGCAAGCACCGGAATTTTTGAATCGATTACCTCTTCCTTAAAATTGTTTTTATCAACCTCTACTATTTGCATAATATTTCCTCCTTTTCACCTTAAATATTGTTAACCCTAGTTATACATAATCTCACTTATAATAGATTTAAAATTTTATCTTCCATTTTCATTGGATTCTCAATTGGTGATAACCTATAAACTACCTTTCCATCCCTATCTACTAAAAACTTTGTAAAATTCCATTTTATGTCCCCTTCTTTTTTAGTAGATGTACTTATTTTTTCCACAGCCTTCATAGCCATCTTGTTTTTTAAACCATAAATATCATCATCTTTTATAAAAGACTTTAAATAAGTAAAAAGTGGCTCTTCATTATCACCATTTACCTCTACTTTAGCAAACTGATCAAATTGTGTCTGATATTTTCCTGTACAAAACTCATGTATTTCATCATCTGTTCCAGGTGCTTGATGTCCAAATTGATCACAAGGAAAATCAAGAATCTCAAGCCCTTTATCATGATACTTTTCATAAAGATCTTCTAAAGCCTCATACTGTGGAGTAAAACCACATCCTGTAGCTGTATTAACAACTAATAAAACTTTACCTTTAAAAATATCTAAACTAACTTCATCTTCGCTCCTAGTCTTAACTTTTAAATCATAAATATTCATAAATAGCCTCCAGTCTAATATAACACAATCTAATCTTAGCATGTATTTACAAAAAACACAACAAAAAGTAACTAAATAAAAAGTTACTTTTTTCTCTTTGTTTTAGGTTTTTTATAATATTGAATAGGCTCCATTCCTTTAGCAAAATCTTCACATTCTTGAACAATAAACTTATCTAAATATAATGAGCCATATTCAAATAAATATATTTGATAACCGTCTGTTATAAAATCATACATATTAATCGTCTTTTTAAAATATTCAGCCTTTTCACAAGTAAGCGGTGACAAATCTTTACAATTTGAACATCTATGTCTAACATAATCACCTTGAAAATTACTATTTACTTTAATAAGGCCAAGATCTTTTAAAGCATACTCAAAATTATGCCCACTTATAACAATATTTAAAGGATAATCCAAAATAATCTTCTTAAGTTTACCAGCTTCAATTTCATCATAAGTAACTTCAAGATTATAAGCATAACGCCCAGTTTTTTTATAATTAATTATTTCCTTTAAAACCGAATTTACATAACAATCACATACACCACTTGAAAATTTACTAATATCTTCTGGTCTTACTATATAATTATAACCATATTCAGCTATAATTTTATTAACAACTAAAATCATTGATGACCTAACCGCCTCATTAATTACTGCCTGAACTTCCGATCCAGTAATTTTTTTAGTAATCCCAGCTTCTTTAATCAACGCATACATTTCCATATAAGACCTCCAAAATTTAAGCTTATTATACTTATTTTTTAAAAATTGTCAATTTAAAAACCGCTTAGGCGGTTTTAATTAATTTCTATTGATTTATTAGATTTTACAGTAGTTTCTTTTGGCACTTGTATTTTTAAAACACCATCTTTAAAACTAGCACTAATTTCTTCATCATTAACATCACCAACATAAAACTTACGAGACATAGAACCATAAAATCTCTCTTGTCTTATAAAGTCTTTGTCTTTCTCTTCATTAGATGTACTAGTTTCAGCACTGATAGTTAAATAGCCATTATCAAAATCAACTTTTACATCCTTCTTATCAATTCCTGGCATATCAGCCTCAATGTAATAGCTTCCATCCTTTTCATAAATATCACATTTCATATTTTCAGTAGGAGTAAGTAAAGTGTCAAACATACTGTCAAAATCGTACCTTCTAGGTAACATACGCATATTTATTCCTTCTTTCTATTGCATATTAATAATACCGCCATTTTTAGCACTTGTCAATAGCGAGTGCCAAAAATAGACAAAAAAATAGAAATGCCTATTTAAGCATTTCTAATCTATCTAGCATCCTTTTCTTTCCAAGCAAACGCATAATGTCATATAAATCAGGAGTCATGCTTTTAGAAGTTATTGCTACTCTAATAACCGTACTAAAATCAGCTATACTTCCTACGTATTTAGAAGGATTTTCTTTATACGCCTTCATTTCTGAAGCAAATCCCAAACTAGCAGCAACTTCCTTCATTTTATTAAACCACATCTCCTTGTCATCACCAGCATCATATTTATCTAAATAAGTCATAACAATATTTTTTATTTCATCTAAATCTGTAATTTTTTGCCATTCAAAACTTTCAGGATCATAAAGCTCATCAAACATATACCAAATCTGATTTTTGACATCATTAAATGCTGCAATATCCTTACGCGGTTTCTTTTGTTCCCTTTCGATATTAAAGATAGATACTGAATAATCCTTATACTTACTCAAAAGTTCAAAAAGTTCATTGTCATATTCTTTAGCATATTCTAATGCCCTATCATAAACTTCAGAAGCTGAAAGAGTACTTATAAAATTTTTAGAAATATTAATTATTTTATCATAATCATACATCGTGCCACCTTTAGGCATTTTACTAAAACTAAATTCAAAATCCTTATAACTTTTATCTTTATTCTGATTCATCCAAACCTCAAAATTAGAGTTAGTAATAGTCGCCATATATAGAACTAAAGCCTCATTAGGTATTCCTTCCTGATGAAAATAATTAATATCAGCCCACGGATCTTTTCTTTTAGATATTTTTCGTCTAGTTCCATTATCATCAATCATCAAAGTAGAAATATGAGCATATTTTGGAAGTTCAAATCCAAGATTACTAAATAAATCTATATGTTTATCTAAACTGGCAAGCCATTCTTCACCACGAATAACATGTGTTGTTCCCATTAAATGATCATCAACTGCATGCGCAAAATGATATGTTGGTAACCCGTCTGATTTAATTATTGGAATATCTAAATTATTTTCAGGTATTTCCATCTTACCGATTATCTCATCTTTAAATTTAATTCTATGGTTAGGATTCCCTCTTGATTTTAATCTAATAATATATTTTTCCCCGTTATTAATTTTATTTATAACATCTTCCATATTTAATTTTCTACAAGTTGCCCATCTACCATAATAACCAATTTGTTCTTTGTTTTTTGCCTGCACTTCCTTTATATGCTCTTCATCCTCTTTATTACAAAAACAAGGATATGCTTTATCTTCTATTATAAGTTTTTTAGCAAAAGCCTTATAAATATCTCCACGCTTGCTTTGAATATATGGGCCATATTCACCAAATTCCCCATCCTTAGTTACGCCTTCATCAAAAGTTATATCAAACTTATTTAAACTATCAATAATCATATTAATTCCATTATCAACAGTTCTTTTAGTATCGGTATCCTCTATTCTAAGATAACAAATACCTCCAGTTTGAGAAGCCATAACCCTATCAATAAAACCGCAGTCCAAAGAACCCAAATGAACAAATCCTGTAGGACTTGGAGCAAGTCTAGTTACTATAGCTCCTTCTTTTAAATTTCTTTTAGGATATTTTTTTTCATAATATTCATAATCATGTTCAGTTTTTAAAAGTAAATCAGCATATTCTTTTCTATCCATTTTATCACCCTCTAATATTTTCGCGTTTAACGCCAATTTTCTTTACATAGCCATTATTTCTAGGGACAGTATTAAAATCCCTATATGAAATAACACTCCAATTAGACGAATCAATAATGCTGGCTGAAACATATTCTAAGTCAGCTCCAACCTCATCATAATGACTTCTAACGTCATTCAAATCATCACTTTCATATAAAAGTACACTACCAACATATTCTTTTTGTCCGAAAAGCTTATATCTCACAACACTTCACCCTACCTATTTTACCATTTAATTACAATATATGCAAAAGAAAACGAAAAAAGATTCAACATTTTGAATCTTTTATGGTTCAGACTCACCTGTAACCTCTGGTTCAGGTTCTACTTCAGTCTCAACCTTTTCACATTTACCTGAAGAGTTTTCCTTGTAACCACTATTACATACACATTTTTTAGATGATTCACTATATGTAGAATTTTCTCCACACTCTTTTTTATCCTCTTCCTTTTTAGTTTCTTTCTTTTCAGTACTGCTTGTACTATTTCCACCCGCTGTAAGCGTTATAGCCTTAACATCCTCAACATTAGCTCCTGCTGGCACATTTTGTGAAATAACGTAGCCATTACCACCATTAACCGTAACTTTAATTCCATGACTTGAACACCAAGACTGTGCATAACTCAAAGTCTGACCGACAAAACTAGGAACTAAAGTTAAACTCTTTTTACCAGTTAATTTTTTACCAATAACCTCTTTTTCATAAGGCGTATTAACATCAAAGCTAAATGATTTTATAGGCTTAACAGTTTTTAGACCCAAGTTTTCTTTCATCGCATTAGAAACAGCTTTAACACTTTCATCATATAAAACATAATTATATAAATTTAAATTTGAGCCACCATAATCAACAATCATCGCACTATATCCATTAAGATATAGTCTTTGAATTCCTAAAACATCAGCCATATCAGTGTCACTATCTGTCCTACTAGCTATATCTTTAAACACATTATAAAGTGATAAAATTTGATCTGTACTCATATTAGTAACCATATTATTACTTATTGTATCTAATAACTTATAAACCGTATTTAAATCCTTAACTGATTTAAACTTATTAAGTAAAGCCGTAACCACTTCTTGTTGATGCTGTCCTCTTATAAAATCATTACTAGTATAACTAGTCCACTCCTTAGAACATTTATCTGGGTTCGCATGCCTATTACGAGAGTAAGCTAAAGCCTGCTCACCATTTAATGTTTGTAAACCCTTTTTAATGTAAACTGTAGAAGCTCCCCAAGCCCTGTCACTATTTTGTTCGCATAAGCTATAAGGAACATCTATCTCAACACCACCTAAAGCGTCAACCAAACTAACCGCACCTTTAAAATTAATTTTTACATAATAATCAATATCAACATCTAAGAAATTTTGAATTGTCTTAATCATACAGCTCTCTCCTTGCCAAGCTGCATGTGTTATTTTATTTCTCTTTTTATTATTAAAACAAGCAATAGGAACATAAGAATCACGAGGAATGCTCAAAATTGTCGCTCCTAGTGTTTTAGGATTAAAAGTAATTAACATAAGAGAATCACCATTAAAAGAGCTCCCTTTTATACCATTAGTTTCTGAATCAACCCCCATAATAAGAACAGTAAATGGTGAATCTATTTTTTTACCCTTGCTGCTGATGACTTCACCATCATCTTTCATTTTCTTTTTCTTAGTATAAATTATTTTTGTTTTATCTTTAATATCTTCATAACCTTCCATGCTACCGAACATAACTGAATAATTAGTAGGTAAAAAAGCATACTTTATATCGCCTTTATATAATGCATCAATCATCTCAATATAATTACTATATTCCTTAATTTCATTTGAAAGATTCTCTTTTTCAATAATTTCTTTTGGAATTTTATAACCATCAACGCTAGATTCATCATTAAACATGCCAATAACTTCATCACCAATTTTAGAAATCGAAGAAACACTATTCGTACTTAAAGTTACTATACTAGACGAATACGTCTTATACCCAGTAGTATCACTTACATCATCAAGCGTTGAATAAATCTTATTAACATTATATCCTGCAAAAGCGCCACCTAATCCAATCAATAACATTAAAATTATAATAAAAGCAAGCTTCCCATTTTTATGTTTTCTATACGTTTTTATTGCTAAAACAAAAAGTATAAAGCAAATAAGGCCTAAAACAATAGAACCTATAAGTCTTAAATTATTCTCAATATTATTTAATAGTGAAACAGTATAAATTAAATAACCCGCCCCACCAATTAGTACTAATGTTGAAACAAATGTAAAAAACAAAGACAATCTATGCTTTTTCTTTCTTTTTTCTTCCATTCTTTGTGTTCTTTTTCCCATCATATCACTCCCTAAGTACTATAAATAAGTATAGACTAAAATTTAATTTTTAACAATACATATTATAAAATTATTTAAATATTGCCTTAAATATTTTATATGAATCCTTTATAGCATGATAATGTGATTTATTATCATTATAAATAGTTTTTATATGAACTTTATTAATATTATATTTTTCTTTAACTAAAAATTTTAAAACATTCATCTCATACTCAAAACCACTACCATCAACTTCCAATAAACTAGAAAGCAAACTTTTAGGAAAACACCTAAGGCCAGTTTGGGTATCACCAATATCCTCATGATATTTCATTTTAAAAATTTTTGACGTCATTTTATTAGCCATTTTTCTTATAAATGGAGCATTTTCAAATGTTCTAACCCCAAAATATATGCCTTCCTTTTTCAAAAAATAATCTGCTATTTTTTTAATATCTAAAATATCCTGCTGCAAATCATCATCTAAAGTTATAACTCCATCAAAGTCAAGCTTTGAAATATATTTAAATCCCGTCTTCAGTGCTTGTCCTTTACCCATATTTACATCATGTTTTAAAACTCTATAAACATCTATTTTAGAAAAAATTTCATTTTCTAAGCTTCCATCATTAACAATAATAATATGCTTAAAGCCACTTTCTTTTAAAATATTAATAGTTTTAATAAGCTTATCAGTTGGATTAAACGTCGGAATTAAAATAATTAATCTATCGTACATGTTCATTTTTATTTTCACTTTCCTTATATTCTGGATTACGTATAAACCAGCCTTCACGAAGCCCAATCATTTCCATTTCTTTAATAGTCATATTGCCAGTTTTTACTGAATGTAAAAAAATCTCTACTATTTTATCAACATCCTCCTGACTTAAAATTCCACTTGCGATATACTTTTTCATTTTAGCTTCCATAAAATCACATCCTCAAATTTTCATATCTTACATTTATATTATATCATCTTATTAAAAATAAACAAAATGAACATTTAAAAAGCTGAACCAAAGCAGTTCAACCATAATAACTATATTGGAGGGCCTAGTCGGATTTGAACCAACGATCAGGGAGTTGCAGTCCCACGCCTTACCACTTGGCTATAGACCCATTTATGAAGAGACGCAAACTTCACATCTCCTCATATAAACATGATATTATATTTTATGTTTTTTGTCAATAATTGTTCCCTATTTATCTCTAAGTTTTGCACCTAATTCGTTTTCACATTTATCAATAATACTACTAAATAATTTCATAACTTCCTCTTCACTTAAAGTCCTATCAGGCGAAGAAAAAGTTAAAGAATAAGCTATAGACTTTTCATTTTCTAAAACATTTTCCCCGGTATAAACATCAAATACTTTAACACTTTCAAGCAGTTTGCCGCCTGCTTTTTTAATAACTTTTTCAATCTCAGAAGATGTTACATTCTTATCAACAATAAATGCCAAATCCTTTTTAATTTCTGGATATTTAGAAACCGCCTTAAACTTAATAGCATTAACACCATTCATTAATGAATTTAAAGAAATTTCGGCAACATAAACATCATCTTTTCTAATCGATGGATGAACCCTGCCAATTACACCAATTTCTTTCTTATCAAGAGTTATAACCGCACTAATTCCAGGATGCATATCAGGAATTTCCTTTTTTTCAAAAGTATATCTTTCAGCGAATCCAAAATAATCTAAAATATTTTCGATAATCCCTTTAACAAGATAAAAATCTGTTTTGACCTTAACTCCATTCCATTCATTAACTATATAATTGCCTTCCATAACAATTGCAATTTTACTTTCTTCATTATAATTTTCATCATAAGTCTTACTAATTTCATAAATATTAATATCATTAACCTTACGAGCCTTATTGTAATCATAAACATTTAAAAGTGATGGAATTAAAGTAGTTCTTATAACGGATTTATCTAAGCTAAGTGGATTAGGCAAACTTAAATTAACTTTTCCATCATACTTAAATAATTTAGCCATATCCGGAGAAACCAAAGTGTAAGTCTTACATTCATTAAGTCCTAAAGCCCTAAGGCGTTTAGATGCCATTTTACGGTACTGAACATCACCTATATATTTACCTCTTCTTACTAGAGTATTTGGCAAGGTAGAAACTAAATTATGATATCCATAAAGTCTGCCTACCTCTTCAGCAATATCATTAACATTTGGATCAATATCAAGTCTTCTAGAAGGAATTGTTGTTATAAACTTATCATTTTTAAATTCAAAAGGAAAATCTAAACGATTAAGTTCTACCTTTATATCATCATCAGTTAAAACAATACCAAGCATATCATTAATTTCTGAAGTTTTAAATTTTAAAACCTTAGGCATTTTATCAATCTTATCATGACAAATAGTTCCTGATAAAACTGTAGCTCCTGCATATTTTTCAAGTAGATGACAAGCCCTTTCAATCGCTTTCATCGTATATTCATAGCTTAACCCTTTACCGTACCTAATTGAAGCTTCACTTTTAAGATTTAAACCACTTGCCGTATACCTAATACTAACCGCATCAAATATCGCACTTTCAATCAAAATATTTTTAGTATTTTCAGTAACTTCTGTATTTTCACCACCCATAACTCCAGCTATACACACAGGCTTTTGGCCATCAGTAATTACAATATCAGAAGACTTAAGTACCCTATTTACACCGTCTAAAGTTGTAATTTCTTCACCTTCTTTAGCATCTCTAACTAAAATATTATCGCCTAAAGAATCTTTATCAAAAAAGTGAAGTGGCTGCCCATACTCAAGCATTACATAATTTGAAATATCAACTACATTGTTAATACTTCGCATGCCGCATGCTTTAAGCCTTCTTTTAATAAATTCTGGACTTTCACCAATCTTTACATCTTTAACCATTTTAGCCAAATAATATGGGCATTTATCAGTATCAACTTTTAAATTAAAATAATCTTTTATATTTTCTTTTATAGGGTTTGTCTTATCATCTGGAAGAGTAACCTTTCGGTTTAAAATAGCTGCAATCTCATAAGCAAAACCAATGTGGTAATAACAGTCATTATTACGATGTTTATGAATATCAAGCTCATACAAAGTATTATCTAAATGCAAATATTCTAGTGGATTATCTCCAACCTTGGCATCACTAGGTAACTCCGTAATACCTTTGTTATAAGCTTCTTCAGTTTTTTCCTCAAGCCCAAGCTCAAATAAAGCACAAATCATGCCACTAGATTCTACCCCACGTATTTTGCTTTTCTTAATTTCAAAATCGCCTGGTAAAGTAGCTCCAGGAAGTGCCACAATAACCTTTAATCCTTTTCTAACATTAGAAGCGCCACACACTATTTGTAAAACTTCCCTACCCGTATCGACCTTACACACATGTAAATGATCTGAATCAGGATGTGCTTCACATTCTAAAACTTCGCCAATAACTAGATTATCAATGTGGTTACTTATAACTTTTTCAACATTAATTCCTGCTTTAGTTATTTTAACAGCTAAATCTTTTAAATCTTGATCAGCAATATCTATATAATCAGCTACCCATTCTAAATCTATCATTATTCGGCCTCCTTCCTGTCAAATGTTTTCATCTCTCTTATATCATTAGTATAAAATACTCTTAAATCATCTATATTATATTTAACCATAGCTAAACGTTCAGCCCCAAAACCAAAAGCAAATCCTTGCCACTGTTTAGGATCATAGCCACAATTTCTTAAAACATTAGGGTGAACCATTCCTGCGCCAGACACTGTAATCCATCCCGTATTTTTACAAATACTGCAGCCTTTTCCTTTACAGTGATGACAGCTAACATCCATTTCTACAGAAGGTTCTGTAAATTGATAATAACTAGGCCTAAACCTCGTTTCAGTATCCTCACCAAATAATTTTTTAGCAATAACATCAAAAGTACCCTTTAAATCAGATAAACTAACCTTTTTATCCACAAGAAGTCCTTCTATCTGCATAAATTGATGAGAATGAGTTGCATCATCATTATCTCTACGATATGTTTTACCAGGACAAATCATTCTAATAGGCTCTTTACCCTTTCCCTTAAGCATTGTTCGAATTTGAACAGGAGACGTCTGACTACGAAGCAAAATTTCTTCATCCTTTAAGTAGAAAGTATCTTGCGCATCCCTAGCCGGATGGCCTTTTGGAATATTTAAAAGTTCAAAATTGTATTTATCTTCCTCAATTTCAGGACCATCAACCACATCATAACCCATACTCATTAAAAGTTCTTCTATCTCTTCTATTATTTTTTCCAAAATATTAGGAGCTCCAACCGGAACCTTAGTACTAGGAAGACTTATATCTATGCTTTCACTTTTAAGTTTTTGATTTAAAATTTCATCATTCAATTTTTTCCTTTTTTCATCAATTAAATTAGTTGCTTCTGTTTTTATTTTATTTAAAAGTGCCCCAAAATTTTTCTTTTCTTCCGCTGTCATATCTTTAATTTTAGAAGAAAGTTCACTTATACTCCCTTTCTTTCCTAAATATTTAGCCTTAATTTCATTAAGCTTTTGTTCACTAGTAATTTCTTTTAAATTCTTTTTTAACTCTTCAATTATATTTTCCATAATATTCCTCCTATAAAAAAATCACATCCTAATATAAGGACGTGATTCACGTGGTACCACCTTAATTTATAAGCATTAACTTATCTCAAAACTATAACGCGTTACCGATAATAAATATAGCTCCCAAGGTGAATTCATAAAAGATTATTACTAGTTCCCACCAAATACTAGCTCTCTATAAATAATTACTTTTATTACTACTTCTCAGTCACAGCCTTTAAAAACATATTAATTATAACACATTTTATTCAAAATGACCATTACTTTTTATATATTCCAAAACTTCATTGCATGTTTTATTAAAATCCTCATAATTTGTTCTAAACCAAACAAGTGGCATTTGATGATTAAACCACGTATATTGCCTTTTCGCATATTTTCTACTTTTAGATTTAATATCATTAATAGCTTCTTCTAAAGTAACTTTCCCATCAAAATATTCAAAAAGTTCTTTAGGACCAATTGGCGTCATCACTGCTTTAGTCCTAATACCTAAATCATACAAGTTTTTAGCCTCATCTATTAAACCTTCATGAGCCATCTTATCTACCCTTTGATTAATTTTATAATATAAAACTTCTCTATCTGTAGTAAGTCCAATAAACAAAGTATCATAAAGAAGCGTTTTATCTTTTCCCTTTTCACTATAAGGCCTTCCATTCGCATTGTAATAGTTAAGCGCACTTATAACTCTAACTCTATTATTAAGATGAATATTTGTGTTAGGATCAACTTCTAAAAGCATTTTATAAAGTTCATCATTACTATATCCATCATATTCTTTTGAAATCTTATCTTCAAACTTATAATCATATAAAGCCGCATTAATATATAAACCAGTTCCACCAACTAAAATAGGAACTTTACCCCTAGCTAAAATATCATCTATTTTTTCTCTAGCATCCCTTTGAAAATCAAAAACAGTATAGTTTTCAAATAAATCCTTTTCATCAAATAAGTGATGAACAATGCCACAAGTATCTTTTATTTTATTAGTACAAATATCCATGCCCTTATAAATTTGCGTACTATCAGCATTTATAATTTCACCATTTAATTTTTTAGCCAAAAAAATACCTAAATCACTTTTACCGGTAGCAGTAGGCCCAGTAACAACAATCACCATATAATCACCCCATTAAAAAGATGTATAACAACATATATTATACACCTTCTTTAATTTATATCAAAATGATAGGAATTTTAGATATTAAGATAGTGGCCAGACCGCACCGAATCACTAGGCATTACGATACCGACTACTGGCAGTACGCAAAGCCACCGTCCATCCAATGCATGACAATATAGCACGACGAAGTAGGACCGTGAGCTTCAATAGTACCACTCTTATCAGCTCGGGCCGTCATCACATTCGAAATACGGCAAAAGTAGTCTTCATTTTCGCTACAAGCATTCGCTTCAGTAAAGGCAGTATTTAATATTTTTTTATTAGCATTATAACTGTTTATTATTAACTTTATAAAATCATCTTAATTACACTTATAAAATACACTACCTATAGGTATAGATATGGACTAGAATTTGTCATAGTATTACGTGAATGAGCTTAAGATATATCTATAACTAAGAATTACTGGTATTATAATGGTTCATCGTCCCCGCTACAATAAGCAGCATCATCTGCATAGACGTAGCAGTTCCAAGAAGAATCATTACCTGCCATCACATAAGACGTAGCAGTAAAACCAGTCATTTCAGAAGTAACGCATGAGAAGGTATTATTATCATCATGACAGGCATTTGATTCAGTAAAGGCAGTTTGAAGTACTCCTTTGTTTGTATTATAAGCTGCTCCTCCATTATCCCATCCAGTTAAACAGTACTCATTTCCACCTTTTATAAAGCATACTTCTGCTCCTGTTACTGTATCATTTTCAATTGTGTATTTTAAACAAGACGTTTTTCCTGTAGCCGAACATGAACTATATGTTGTTCCTACATCTTGAAGTGTTGATTCATTGTAATAAATATAATCCGTATTTATTGCATATACCTTTTGTCCTGCTGATGTTATATCCATTCCATTAGTTCCTTGTACTGCATTTACCCCAATAGTTATTGTTTGTGATTCATTTAAAGTATAATTAGTTAAATCTGTAGTATTTTGAAACTCTGCTGATACTACCATAGTTGTAGTTCCTGTATTCGCACTTAAAACTACTTCTTCTGGCATATATACTTTCCATATTATATTTCCTTTTGTTATTGTTTGATCACTTGTTACAGAAGCCCCATCTACGGTTATACTTTCTATTGCGGCGTCTATACTTCCTTTATTAGCTATAGTAAGTGTATATTCTATCTTGTCTCCTGGCTGATAAAATGTTGCTCCAAGGTTCGCTATAGGAACGTAAGTGCTTGAACATGCGGTTCCATCATATCCCATTGTGGCTGATGGACTTGTTCCTGTAGATTTTCCTTTTGTTATTTCATAAGTACTTGTTTTAGTATTATCAAATCCTACACACCAGTTTGTTGAAATATTTGCTGTACCATTTATTTGAAGACTTGTACTAAATGCCGCAAATCCTACTGTCATAAATAATACTAATAAAAGTAAACCTACTATTACATAATTTCTTTTATCTCTTGTGCTTTGTCTCATATTTTTCCTACTTTCTATGATTTAATTTTATTATATATATAAATATTGTCAAGGTAAATATTTTGATGAATATATTTTTTTACTTATTTTTACAAAATAAAAGGAAATCATCTTTTTTTAAAGAATA
>CAMNJS010000022.1 GCA_946541645.1 uncultured Bacillota bacterium
AAGCCTTAGTTTAATGCATCTTTTAATTTAGATCCAGCTTTAATAGAAACAGCATTTCTTGCAGGAATAGTTACAGTTTCACCAGTTCTTGGGTTACGTCCTTTTCTTGCATCTTTATGTTGTTTAGCAAAAGTACAGAATCCTGTAAGAGTTACTTTTCCTTCCTTTTTAAGTCCTTCAACAATTCCGCTTAGAACTGCATCTAATGCTCTAGTAGCATCAGCTTTTGTTAAACCAGTTTCTTCAGCAATATAGTTTACTAAATTTTGTTTTGTCATTTTAATTACCTCCCTTGTATTGTTAAGCTACCTTGCTTACATTTACATAGTACCATGTTTACTAATAAAAATCAATATTTTTTAAGGTTTTTTTACACTTTTTTGCTTGTTTTTCCTTATTTAATGCTTCGTCGTGTGGAGCTTTTTTAAATTTATTAAAAAAGATAGCCTTAGCTATCTTAAATTACAATGGCGAATAAATTATTTGAACCCTTATTTACTAGTTTAGATAGCGTTTGCTTCAATTTATATCTTACTTGTTCAGGCATTAGGGAAAGCTTTGCCTGAATTCCCTCTTTAACAATAACGTCTAAACTCCTTCCAAATATTTCACTTTTCCAAATATTTTCACTATCTGTATCTTTATCTTTCATAAGATAATTTATAAGCTCTTTACTTTGAAGTTCAGAACCAATTATTGGTTCGAATGTGCTTTCAACATCAACTCTAAACATATGTATTGATGGAGCTACCGCTTTTAATTTAATTCCATATCTACTTCCCTGTTTTATAACTTCTGGTGTATCTAAAGTCATATCTGACAAACTTGGTGAAGCAACTCCATAACCTGTCGTTTTTACCATTTTGAGTGCGTCTTTTATCTGGTCATATTCTGTTTTTGCCTCATTATAATCCTGAAGCAAACTCAATAACTGTGATTTGTTTTGAATATCTATTCCAATTATTTCCTTTAAAACCTCATTATATAAATAACTAGGGGTTTTTAAGGTTACTCTAACATCTCCTGTTGATGTATCTACCTCTGATAAATATGCTTTTTCAATGTACTCACATTCTTCTAATTTTGATGTTATTGTATCAATATCTCTTAGTTTATCTACTGGTTCAACACTTTCTTTTATTATATCAATATAGGCTTTTTTTAAGTTGTTTTCTGGCGATAGACAGGCAACCCAATCAGCCATATCTATATTTATACAATTAACCGGAAATTCATATAGCGCTTCTCTTAATATGTTGTAAGCATCTCTCTCACTCATGTTATCAATGTTCATTGGGATAACTGGCACTTTATACTGTTCAGATAAACTTTCGGCAAGGCTTTCAGTTTCTGGAAGCATAGGATGAGTTGAATTTAAAATAACAATATAAGGTTTGCCTATTTCGTTTAATTCTTCTGCTATTCTTTTTTCAGCTTCTGTATAGACGTTCCTTTCGAATTCTCCTATTGATCCATCAGTTGTTACTAAAATCCCTATACTTGAATGATCTTTAATAACTTTTTCAGTTCCTATTTCAGCAGCTTCGACGAATGGAATAGCCTCTTCATACCATGGTGTGTGAACCATCCTTGGCCCATTTTCATCCTCGTATCCTTTAGCGCCGTCAATTATGTAGCCAACACAATCAACTAATCTGACGTCAGCACTAAAGTCATCTATTTTTATTTTAGTAGCATTACTAGGAACAAATTTTGGTTCGGTAGTCATAATAGTCTTCCCTTGAGCTGACTGAGGTATTTCATCTAAAGTTCTTTTCCTTTCATATTCATCTTCTATATTAGGGACTACTAAATTTTCTAAAAATCTTTTTATAAAGGTGGATTTTCCTGTTCTTACCGCCCCAACAACACCTAAATATATATCACCGCCTGTTCTTTCGGTAATGTTTTTAATAATATCTATTTTTTCCATATTTTCCCTACTTTCTAATCTATTTAAATATATGTTTTTGTGTTTCTAATATGAAAAAAAGATGCTTATAACATCTTATCTATATCTTTAGGCACTTTGTCATTAATGACGGCTTCAATTATTTTGTCTTGTTTTTCTTTAGATACTTCTCTACCAGTCATTTTACTTAACTCTTCTATAACTTCTCTTAATGTTCCCTCATTTTTCATGTCATTTTGTTGTAATTTTTGGGCTAAAGACAAAATTGTTTCTTTATTTACTTTAGTTTTTTTCTCTACTCTGTTAAAAAAACTGTCTGAAAATTTCAATTTTAAAACCTCCTAAATTAATATATGTCGGAGGTTTGTTTTTGTTATTCTTCACCTTTATTTTTAAAATTTAATACAATTGGTGTTCCTTCAAAGTCAAAGTTTTCCCTTATTTTGTTTTCTAAATATCTTTTATAAGAAAAGTGAATCAGTCCTTTGGAGTTTACAGAAATATTAAATGTTGGTGGGCAAGTGCCTATTTGGTTTGAAAAGTATATTTTTAATCTTTTATTCTTATATGTTGGTGGTAAGTTTAAGGCATACGCATCTGTAATGACACTATTTAATGCACTTGTCTTTATTTCTCGATGAGCATTTTCATTTACTTTAATAATTTCTGGCATTAGGGTGTGAATTCTTTTTTTTGTTAGAGCAGATAAATAAACAATTGGCGCATATGGCATGAACTGAAATTCACTTCTTATAGTCTTAGTAAATTCTTTCATTGCTTTATCTTTATCATTAATTAAATCCCACTTGTTGACGGCTAAAACTACAGCTTTGCCAGCATCAATTGCATAGCCTGCAATATGTTTATCGTGTTCAACAATTCCTTCTTCGGCATTAATTACAATGACACAAACATCAGATCTATCAATAGCTTTTAAAGATCTAAGTAAGCTATATTTTTCGACGTTTTCATATATTTTCCCTCTTTTTCGCATTCCGGCTGTATCAATTACAACAAAATTTTTATTATGGTATGTAAATGGGGTATCGACGGCATCTCTAGTGGTACCGGCTATTTCGCTTACTATTACCCTCTCTTCATTTAGTAAAGCATTTACTATGCTGCTTTTGCCAACGTTTGGTCTTCCAATAATTGAAAATTTTATAGTGTCTCCATCATATTCTTCTTCTACTCTTTTAAAGTCCTTAGTTATTGTTTCTAGAAGGTCATATATACCTTCATTTTGTTCAGCGCTTACATTTATATATTTTTCAAAGCCTAAGCTATAAAAATCATATTCGTTTTGTTTAAACATTTTTGAATCTGATTTATTAATAACGACAACAACTTTTTTGCCACTTTTTAAAAGGATATCTCTAACTGTATAGTCACTAGTTGTTAGGCCTTCTTTACCATCAACAACAAATAAAACTACGTCTGCTTCATCGATTGCTAACTGGGCTTGTCCTTTTATCTCGATATTAAACCCGCCTTCTGTAATTTCAATGCCACCTGTGTCAATTACGATAAATGAGTAGTCTTCAAATTTTACCGTGCCATATATTCTATCTCTCGTAACACCTGGGGTGTCTTCAATTATAGCCTCTTTACTTTTAACTAATCTATTAAATAGCGTCGATTTCCCAACGTTTGGTCTTCCAACTAACGCCACTACTGGTTTTTTCATACTATCACCTCCATATTTACTATTTCACTTTTATTTTTTATTTTTTCTGCTTCTTTTCCATATATTATTTCAGAATTTTCTAAGATGATTCCTAATTCAATATTCTGAATATTTTTTATTTCCAAATATAACTTGTCTGCATACTTTCTGATAAGCTGTTTTGGTAATATTTCTTTTATTCTAAATACATCATCTATTTTATATAAAAAAGAGTCCTCAATTATTTCAATATTCATTTCTAAATCATTAAAATAATCCATATATTCTAACTCTTCTTTTTCCATTTCAATTATAAATCCATAATCTTTATCGTGGTATACTTTTACGTTATAGAAACCTTGCATTTCAATATTATATTTTTCTTTTATATTTATTATTAGTTTTTCGATTTTATTTTTTTCGTGTAAAACTAACTTTTTATTTATGTATATAACTATATTTTGCCCAATTATCACTTTCATATAACCACCTAAAAATAGTTTATGAAATTATATCTAATGTGGGAATAATTACATTGTTCTTTCTATTTTTTTATATATTTCTTCTTTTCCTTCTTTGTTTATACTTGAAAAAGTTATAAACTCATCTCCAACGACTAAATCTAAGTCATTTAAAATCATGTTGCGCTGTTTCTGGCTTAAGGTAATGCCTACTTTATCAGATTTAGTAGCTACAACAACTGTTGGAATTTTATAATATTTTAGAAAATTATACATTATGATGTCATCATTAGCTAATTTATGTCTAAAATCTATTAATAAAAATACACATCTAAGATTTTTTCTGTTAATTATATAGTCCTCAATCATAAGGCCGAATTTTTTTCTTTTTGTCTTGCTAACTTGGGCATATCCATAACCCGGTGCATCTACTAGATAAAACTCATCATTTACATTATAAAAATTTATTGTTTGCGTTTTACCTGGTCTACTTGAAGTCCTTGCAAAATTCTTTCTATTAATGAGAGTATTTATAAAGCTACTTTTTCCAACATTAGACCTTCCAATAAGCAAATACTCAGCTTTATTATCAGTTGGGTATTGGCTTCTTCTAATAGCGGAAATAGTTAAATCTACGGATTTTATTTTCATTTTAAAACCACCTAACTATGCGTTTCAATTATAGCAAATTTACTATATAAAGTCAAAAATGTGTTTATTTTTTTAGATGCTTTTGAAATTTAGCAATTCCGTGTTTTATTGTTTCTTTAGGCCCCAAGGTTGCTGAACTGCTGATAGCAAGTCTTATAGAATTTGTGAAGTTTGTTTTCATAAAATATGTTTCTATAGCTTTACTTATTTCATTTATACTAGAGCTTTTTTCTATTTGATTTTGCTTTATTCTCGCGTATATATGTTTTTTTAAATTAACTGGTAATTCTTCAATTAACTCTATAGGGTGAGGATTAATAACCATGCTGCCTTTTGTTGTTATTAATGGACTTTGTAAATATATTTCATCAAATTTTTCAACTGCTCCATTTACAATATCTTCTGATTTGCTTTTTCTTTCACCTGGGAGTATAGTTCTAAAATCATACATATATGTTAGCTTAGATATTATTTTATATAAGTCTTCTTTTTTCATATAATTATCTTTGCTAAATAAAAGGGCGGTTATTAATATATTTTCTCTATTTTTTAAGATTAAATTTTCTAGGTTTGCTTTTAAATCTTCATAAAGAATTGGTTTTGTTAACCTTCCAGCCATTCCAAAATGATTCCATGTTTTTAAATCATATATTAGTGCTGATTCGGATATTATCATCATTTTATAATGAACGTTATCATGATAAAATTTTAAGCATCCAATATTTTTATAAAATTTATATTTATCTTTTTTATCTTCTAAAACTCTCACATCGAAGTCAGAAGAAAAATGATCTTTATTCATCTTATAATCATCTATTAAAAATTGTCTGAAATTTTCTACTACTAGAATAATGTCTTTATCTGGAATTTCATTTCTATCATATCCTTGTTGTTTAAATATTCCTGACCCATACCCTATTATCGCTATATTTTCTGGCAAATTTTTTCTTATGTTTTTTATTAATTCTAAATTGTCCATGTTTTCCCTCCGGTAACCATATATTTTACCATATTATTTGGTTTTTTGCTAAAAAAGAATCATTTTTGATTCTCCTTTAGCTCATTAAGGGTATTTTTTATTTTTTGGGGGATTGGTATACCAATTATACTGGCATTTTCTATTATGGAAATTCCTTCGTTGATGATATAAAAAGTTATCACAAGATACCTTATGCCTGTATTGTTAAAAATGCCATCTAATTCATGGGAAATAGCCACCATGAATATTATAAGTATCTTTTTAAATATGCCTTTATATCCGATTTCGCTTGATAATTGCTTGCCAATTATTGCTTTCATTACGCCTGTTATATAATCCATAGTTATAAAGGATAGTAGGGTAATTATTAAATTGTCAAAACCGCCAATCTGTTTCCCAATAAAACCAAATATTATGGCTGTTGTAATTTTTAACATATTTATTCCTTTCTTATGTGGCCTACATTATATTGTATTCGTTTTGTTTTTAAAAATAAATTATATATAACTTGTAATACAAAAATTTTTAAAAAATATTGACTTTTATTAATTTATAAGGTATACTTATTCTTGTCTTGGGGAATTAGCTCAGTTGGCTAGAGCACCTGCTTTGCACGCAGGGGGTCAAGGGTTCGAGTCCCTTATTCTCCACCATTTTTGTATTTAACCCTTTGTAAGGGTTTTTTTGTTCTTTAAATATGATATAATTATATAAAGGATTGATATAATATGAAAGAACCAATTTTATATATGATAACAAGACCTATTATAAAAATATTTATAAGGATAGTCTTTAGACCAAGGTATATAGGTCTTGATAATATACCTAGTAATGGTAGCATTGTTTTGGCTGGAAATCATACTAAATTTTTTGATCCATTATTAATAATGTCATCAACTGATAGAATTGTTCATTTTTTAGCTAAAGATTCTTTGTATAATGGAATTAAAGGAATTATTTTTAAAAATATGGGAATTATTCCTGTTAATAGAAAAATTCATGACAAAGATGCTTTAAATAAAGCTAAGATTTTTTTAAATGCGGGAGCTTCTATTGGAATTTTTCCTGAAGGCACAGTTAATAAAACAAAAGATATAATAATGCCATTTAAAATCGGGGCGGTTAAAATGGCCCATGATACTAATAGTTATATAGTCCCTTTTACTATTAAGGGTAAATTTAAAATATTTAATAATAATTTGAAAATTGAATTTTTTAAACCATATAAAATAAGTAGTGATGATTTAACCTTGGAAAATGAAAAACTCATGAATATAATTAGTAATTCTTTAGAAAAGAGGTAACTTTATGGGAATTCTTGACATGAAATTTTTTAATTTTATAGGTATTAAAAGAAAACCAAAGGCACCTTGGCAAAAGTTTTATCAAAAGAAACACATGAATATAATTGTTCCCAATATTAATGTTTATGAATATTTTTATAATCATGCGCAGATGTACTTGGATAATACGGCAATTGAATATTATGGTAACAAAAGAAGTTATAGAAAATTTTTGGAAGAGATTGATACGTGTTCTAAGGCATTTAAAAGTCAGGGAGTTAGGAAAGGTGATGTTGTTTCTATAATATCGGCTAATGTCCCTGAAGCCTTAATTAGTTTTTATGCGTTGAACAAAATAGGTGCCGTATGTAATATGCTTCACCCACTTCTAAGTGAAAATGAAATCAAAGATATTTTAAATAAGTATTCCACAGCTTTAGTTGTTGCTATGGATATTACTTATTCTAAGATTAAGAATATTATAAAAGATACTGATGTTTATAAAACAATTATTATTTCAGCTAAAGATTCAATGGGTTTTTTAATGAAGATGGGTTATGAAGTTACTCAAGGATATAAGGTGGAAAAACCACGCAAAAGTGAGAACTATATTTATTGGAAGGAATTTATTAATTTAGGTTTAAATTATACTGAGGGCAGTAAATCTATAACTGGTAAAGACTTCCCTGCGGCTATTTTACAAAGTGGGGGTTCAACTGGAACTCCTAAAGGAATTGTTTTATCTAATGGAAATTTCAATGCAGCTACAATTCAAGCAAAAATTGCTCTTCCAGATTTAAATAGCAACGATGTTATCTTAGGTATTATGCCAATATTTCATGGATTTGGCCTTGAGGTGAGCATTAATGATGCATTTTGCGTTGGAGCTAAAGTAGTATTAGTTCCTACTTTTAAAGCATCGGAATTTGATAAATTGCTGATTAAGTATAAACCTTCAGTTTTAGTCGGGGTTCCAACTTTATTTGAAGCTTTGACAAATAATACTAGAATGGAAAATGTAAATTTAAGTAATTTAAAATATGTTATTGCGGGTGGTGACTCCTTTAATAAATCAAAGGTAAATAAAATTAATGATTTTTTACACAGTCATGGCGCTAAAACAAATTTTACACAAGGATTTGGTATGACGGAAGCAGTTGCAGCTGTTAGTTTTGATTTAAAATATGCATCTCGTCCTGGAAGTGTAGGTATTCCTTGGCCTGGGACTTATGTTAAAATAGTTAAACCTGAAACTGATGAGGAAGTTCCTTATGGGACTGATGGCGAAATTTGTATAAGTGGTCCTACTGTTATGCTTGGGTATTACAATGATGAGAAGGAGACTAATAATGCCTTACATATACATAAAGATGGTAATATTTGGTTACATTCTGGAGATATTGGAGTAATGGATAAAGACGGCTTTATAACTTATAAACAGCGATTAAAGCGAATGATTATTTCTTCCGGTTATAATGTTTATCCTAGTCAAATAGAAGAGGTTTTAGAAAAACATCCAGCGGTTTTAGATTCTTCAGTTATAGGTATTCCACACCCTTACAAAGTTGAAGTGGCAAAGGCATATATTGTTTTGAAAAAAGGATATCACGATAATGAAAATTTAAGAAATGAATTACTTTCATTATGCGAAAAAAATTTAGCTAAATATTCTATTCCAAAAGAATGGGAATTTAGGAAAAGCCTTCCTAAGACGATTGTCGGCAAGGTTGATTTTAGAAAATTACAGGAAGAAAATATGAGGATGAGAAAAAATGAAAAATAATTTTGGTTATAAGTTACTAACTCCATTAATGAGAATTTTATTTAGATTATATTATAATCCTAAGATAGTAAATAAGCATTATATACCAAAAAGCGGTAGTATTGTGATAGCGTCTAATCATAAGCACTTATTTGATCAGTGTCTAACAATTATGGCTACAAAAAGACCAATTAATTACATGGCTAAAAAGGAATATTTTGATGGGCATCTTTCTTTCTTCTTTAAATTTGTGGGTTGTATTCCCGTAGATAGAAGTCGGAAAGATGAAAATGCGAAGCGGCAGGCTTTAGATGTTTTAAATCATGGTGGAGCGATTGGTATTTTCCCTGAAGGAACTCGCAATAGACTAAAAGACAAACTGCTTCTTGATTTTAAATTTGGCGCTGTATCAATTGCTTATAAAACGGAAGCATTAGTAGTCCCTTGTGCGGTTACTGGTGATTATAAGTTTCGAAGTAAAAATCTTATGGTTAGATACGGGAGGCCTTTTAAAGTTGCTGATATTACTTCAGCTAACGAGCAATTATATAATGAGATTGAAAAATTAATTTTAGAAAATCTCAAAGATACTGGTAGGTCTTTGGAAGATGAACTAAACTCTCACGGAGTATGAGCTTTGCTTTAGCAAAGTTTTTTGCTAAACTTTAAGTTTAGTATATTCAACTTATTATTTATTGAAATCATTTGTATTCCGTTTTAAAATTATATATAGAAGGAGTGATAATATGAAAAATAAAGTTTTTACTTTTATTATTTGTTTTCTTTTATTTGGAATTGGAGGTTATTTGATTTTTTCTAATTCTAAAGCTTTACCGAAGCCTACTGTGACGGGCGGTGAACGAGGCATTTTAGGCATTGATAAAAATATTAATGAGCAAACTATTGACAAATATTTGGGAAGAAAGGATGCTGTATATCGAGATATGCGCATGCTTGTTGATCCAGGCAATTATGCTGCTATAGGCGGCGATTCTTATCTTTCTGGTTTTATTAAAGGATTTGAAGTTGTTCCTTATCCTCTTCTTACGGAAGTTAAAGGCCTTCCGGAAGAGGTTGGCGACAGTTATAAAGGGAAGACTTTATTTACGCAAAAAGATGATGGGACTTACGTAGCTAATTATAAGGAATCTTTGGATTATTTAGAGTATTATTTTCCTAAAGATAAAATTATTTTCCTAATGTGTGGTGGAGGCGGCTACGCTGGAATGACTAAAAATTTGCTTGTTTCTTTAGGATGGGATAAATCTAAAATATATAATGTTGGTGGTTATTGGTATTATAATGGTAAAAATAATGTTAGTATAAAAAGAACTAGTGGTAATGATGTAATTTATGATTTTTGGAAGGTTACATACCATGATATCGATTTTGAAAATATGACTGAGGTTAAATAATGTTTAAAAAACTACTTGTTATTTTATTTTCATTAGTGCTGACTGGATGTCTTGGAAGCAAAAAATTCTATTTGGATGATATTTACTATAACAGTGGTAATTTCGTTGATATGAGCGCTTCTGATATTAATGAGAAAGGTAATTTTGTTTTATATACTTATAATAGTTATTGTAATTTTCCTATCCCTTGTGAAGATATTTTTAAAAAATTTATGGAAAAGTATAAAATTGATTTTATATCAATGCCATTTGATAAATTTAAAAAAACTTCTTTCTATAAGAAAATAAAATACGCCCCATCAATTATAATCATTAAAAACGGTAAGGTTGTAGACTATTTAGATGCTAATGAAGATCGGGATACCGCTAAATATCAAGATTATGTATCTTTTAAATCTTGGATAAGTAAATATATTTATGTTAAAAAATATTGAAATTAATCAATATTTTTTATTATATCTATTATCTTATCAAGACTTTCATTTTCGTCGTATAAGATATCAACATATTTTTGATATTCTTTTTTGTTACTAAAAACTATATTTATACTTCTTTTGTGTTCAGGGATTTTTAATATATCGCTTATGTTGTCCCCTAGCATAATGACATTACTCTTATCTTTGATAATTTCTTTTATTTTTACAGGAATATCTATTTCGTTTTTATTTAGTGAATGAATTAGCTTTTCTCTAAAACCGTTTATGACTCCATTTTTATATTTTATTATATTTGAAACAATGTATACATTATCAAAAAGACATTTATTTGCTTTTAAAAAATTTTTAATTACATCACCTATCCCAGCTGAAATTATAATAACTGGAACTTTTTCTTTATGCGTGTATTTTAAAAATTTTTTTGCTCCTTTTCGAAATTTCATGCAGTTTTTTCTCATGCTTAAACTTTTTATTTGCTTTTCCGTTATTTTATTATTTATAAATATATTTAAATGGCTTATATACCAGTTTTTTATGTGTTTTTCTTTTAGCTTGATTCTTTCTTCTTTTTCGATTTTTGAATAATAGTCTTTATATTTTTGGGATTTTTTTAAGTCTTCTTTTTTTATAATATTTTCACTATCTAAGACTGACCATGAGCTATTACTATCTTTAGAGGTTAAGGTATAGTCAAAATCTGTTATAATATATAAGTTGTTTCTCACTTTATCACCTCATAATAGTATATTGCTTCTTTTTAGATATTTGCTTGATTATTTACTTTTTTACGTGTATATTTATGTTTAGGAGGCATTTATGAATTATATAAAATTTTTATCTGTTCTTATTATTTGTTTTTTCATAACTGGATGCGGGAATGATTCTCTTAAATGTGTTAAAAAGCAAGAGAATGAAGCTGGAAATTCCACTTATAATATAAAAATTAGTTTTAGACATGGTAAGGTTAATCATGCTAGCGTAGAAAGTGTTTTTAAGGTTAATCACGAATACAAAGAATATGCTGATGTTATGGCTAGTAGCTTTAAAAATTCTTTAAAAAATTATGACGGTAAAGATGGTATTGAAACAAAGCTAGATACCTCTGATACGGAAATAAAAGCTTTGGTTAGTTTCGACTTATTAAAAATGGCTGAAACCGAGAAAAAAAATATAGGTTTTGATTCTACAAGCCGAAAAAAAGATATTAAGAAATTTTATGAAAATGATGGGTTTATATGTAATTAGTAGCGCAAACGCTGCTTTTATTTTGCTTATAGCATATTACTTTATTTTTAAACATACATTTTAATATGAAATATTTTATATTGATGATTAAGGGTTTTTTTATTGGTGTTGCAAAAATTATCCCGGGCGTTAGTGGCGCTGTATTATCTATTTCTCTTGGTGTTTATGAAAAACTTATAAATATAATTAGTCATCCTTTTAAAATTAAATTTGAAGATTTAAAATTTTTATTTTTTTTCTTATTCGGAGTATGTTTAGGGATAATACTTTTATGCGATGGTGTAAAATGGGGATTGAATAATTTTTATCTTCCAACTATGTTGCTTTTTATCGGCTTAATTTGCGGTGGTATCCCAGAAATTTTAAATTCATTAGATAATGAAAGTAACAAAGTCAATTATATTATTTTTATCTTTTCTTTTATATTAGTTCTAATTATAACTAACTTGAGTAAAGCTTCAGTAAATTCTAACGGGCTGTTTTTTTTAATGGGGGCTATCGAATCGCTAACTACACTTATCCCAGGTGTCAGCGGAACCGCAATTTTTATGGCTCTCGGTTGGTATGAAAGTTTACTCGATTTAATTAAAAAGATTTTAACTTTTAATGCTTCTTTTTCTATTAGTTTTTCTTTTATTCTTGGTTTCGTTATTGCTACTATATTAGTTTCTAAATTACTTGATTTTATATTTATGAAATATAAATCTCAGGCTTATTTTGGTGTTTTGGGATTTATGAGCGGGTCTCTTTGGATAATGTTTGATAATATTTTTAAATCAGCTTTTTCGGTTACAACTCTTTTTGTCAGTGTTTTCCTATTTTTTCTAGGTATATATTTAACTATTAAAATAAATGATTTTTTTGGAAAATTTTAATTTCTAAATCATAATATTAGTTAGAGGTGAGGAAATGAATAAAAAAATTCCTAAAGTATTTGCGAATAAGGTGGATAAATATGCTGGTAATAATGAGCGAGTTTTTTATTCTGAAAAAAATAACAATATTACTTTAAATAGCGATGATTCTAAATATGAAACTAAAAATATTTATCAAAAAATAAATGATATTTTTAACTCGCCAAACTATATTTATAAGGCTGATGTTGAAATAAAATTAAAGGATAAAGTCGTTAGTAAAAGAATTGTTGGCAAAAATATGACACATTTAATAACTATGGAAAATGAACTAATTCCAATTTCTGATATTTTAGACATAAGTATAAAATAAAACTGCTTGTTTGGCAGTTTTTTGTTTCTCTTTAGTTTACTTTTATGGAAATATATTGTCTTATTCATAATAGTGAGCTTTCTAATGAAAGCATAATTAAAAGCCTTTGTAAATAAAGGCTTTATAAACTAAATGGTCGGGAAAACAGGATTTGAACCTGCAACCCCCTGGTCCCAAACCAGGTGCTCTACCAAGTTGAACTATTTCCCGATAAATGGCGCGTCCAGTAGGAGTCGAACCCGCAACCTTTTGATCCGTAGTCAAACGCTCTATCCAATTGAGCTATGGACGCAATTTTGGGAGATCTACTTTAGCTTCCCTATATTAAAATTGATGTATCAATAAATTATTTAACTGGTGGTTTCGGACAGAATCGAACTGCCGACACGAGGATTTTCAGTCCTCTGCTCTACCGACTGAGCTACGAAACCATTAAATGGCGGTCCCGACGAGAATTGAACTCGCGATCTTCTGCGTGACAGGCAGACGTGATAACCGCTACACTACGGGACCATATGGTTGCGGGAGATGGATTTGAACCAACGACCTCCGGGTTATGAGCCCGGCGAGCTACCAAACTGCTCCATCCCGCGATATAAATAATAAATGGCGGAGAAAGAGGGATTCGAACCCCCGCGCCGTTTCCGACCTCCCGGTTTTCAAGACCGGTCCCTTCAACCAGACTTGGGTATTTCTCCGTATGGTGCTTGAGGCCGGACTTGAACCGGCACGGGATTTGACTCCCGCAGGATTTTAAGTCCTGTGCGTCTACCAATTTCGCCACTCAAGCGTGAAACCTTAGATAAGGATATTAACAAAAATGGTGGCCTGTCCGGGATTCGAACCCGGGACCCTTTGATTAAAAGTCAAATGCTCTACCGACTGAGCTAACAGACCAGAATGGTTGCCTCGGCTAGATTCGAACTAGCGAATGCCACAGTCAAAGTGTGGTGCCTTACCGCTTGGCCACGAGGCAATAAAGTGGTGGAGAGAGATGGATTCGAACCATCGAACCCGAAGGAACAGATTTACAG
>CAMNJS010000023.1 GCA_946541645.1 uncultured Bacillota bacterium
ATTCTCCTCATCCGCTCCATAAGAAAATAAGAACCATGTAGTTGGTTCTTTTTTTATTATATAGTTCCGTAGTCAGCTTGGAAATCATCCGCAATTATATACTATTTTTTATACTTTAAAATTATCATTCATGCTTTCTATTATATCATCGCCTAGATTATACCACTTTATTTGTGATATATATCTATCCTTTTCATATTTTGGGTTGTGATTTAAGCATCTGTTTAATGGTTGACAGCTTAGACTGCTAAAATGGATTGCCGATGAATATAATTTTTTTCTTTAGCAATATTTTATATATGTCTTTTTTTATCCAAATAAAATCTTCCGGAACACCATAAATAATTGCATCTACTTCTTCATCAGAATTCCTTACTTTTTATATAAATATTTGATTTTAATTATCTATGTATTTATCCATTTTTATTATATAGTTTCCCTTTTTTGTGTTTTTTATAATGCCTATAAATTTATATTTACCATACTTTCTTATGCTAAAGATATCGTTTGTTTTTAAATTATAATTTGTTTTATGACATATTTCATAATTCAAAATTATTTCATCGTTGGCAAATTTCTTTTTTATATTTTCTCGGTTTATACCTGTTATTCTTGATATAACTGTATCTATTCTTAGACTAGAAACTATTATTTCCATACGTTTATATTCTTTTTCATAACGTTCAAGTGTGATTAAAGAAGATTCTTTTAGTTTTATTTTTCTTTTTCCAACCATTGTAAATTCCCTGTTAATTATGTCATGCACTGAACTCATTATAATAACGTAGTAGTGATTGTTATAAATAATTATATCTCCAAACATGTCTGTGCTTATATTTAAATTATAAAGACTTCCCATAATTTGGCTATGAGTTAATTTGTCGTATGATAAAATTTCTAATAATTTAATTTTAGGAAATTCATTTGTGTATATTATTCCCTTTTCGCTATCATTATATGGGTAGTATATTTTATAATTTTCACCTTTTAATTTATCACATACTTTATTTAAAATACATGGATCTAAGAAATTTGTATGTTGCAAATTAATTATTTTATCAACGTTTTTTTCAACGATATAATAGTCTTTCTTCATTGCTTTTCCACCAATAAAATTATATCACATTATTACTAACATCCACATTTATTTAAAATGTCAAGCATAAAATATAATAAATTAGCAAGTTTACACTCAATTTGACATGTTTGCCTTATTTTGATAAAATGAAATGGAATTGTTAGATATAAAGGAGAAAATTTATATGGAAACATTAAAAGACCCATCATCGGTCATTTCAAATAAAGGAATTAAAAAACTTAACAAAACAAAGATTATGATTAGGGTTTTGTCATTTATTCTTATTTCGACTTTTTGCTTTTTGGTCTGTGATGATGTTCGTAAGCAGAAAATATACGAAAGTATAAATATTTCGTTTGCTAGCAACAAAGAAGTGGAATATGGTGCTGATTATAATCCGATGGATTTAGTAAAAAAAGTAAGCCAGGGTTCAATTAAAAGTTATACTGAAAAAGTTGACACTTCTACTATTGGAACTAAGGAAGTAGTATTTGAGGTTGAAAAAGATGATGTCATTAAGCAAGTGAGTGTTGAAGTTGTAGTTAAAGACACGAAGGCCCCTACTATTGAGCTTACAAATGCTGAAGTTAATGTATATACTGGTGATGCGTATGACGTTAGAAGCAACGTTGCTAAAGTTAATGATGTTATCGATGGGGATATAAGTTATAGTGAAACTGAGCTTGAAAATAATTCCTATTATTTAATATCATCTGACTTGGATACTAATACTGCCGGAAATTATACAGCTACGGTTAAGGCTGTTGATAATAACGGTAATATTAATGAGGCTTCTTACCAAATAAATGTTATAGCTAAGCCTAAGGTAGTCACTGTCAAAAAGTATACTCCAAAATCTGTTTATAATGGTCCTGCTTCTGTTGATACTTCTAGCGTTATTGGGGCTGCTCAATCTTTGATTGGGGCGAAATATGTTCATGGCGGTTCAAATCCTGCAACAGGATTTGACTGTAGTGGATTTGTTCAATATATATATTCAGCAGTTGGGAAAAGCATTAGTAGAACTTCAAAATCTCAAGAGCGTGATGGTATGGCTGTTGATAGGCAAAATTTGCAGCCTGGTGACATTATAATTTGGACTAGAAAAGGCAGCAACACACCAAGTCATTCATCTATATATGTTGGTGATAATACTATAATTCATGCAATTAATAGTAGAAAAGGTGTCCAACAAACTAATCTTAGTTCTTGGGAAAGTTATGGTTATAATATAGATGCGATTAGGCGTATATAAAAACACTTATGAAAATTAAGTGTTTTTTTTTATTTTTTCATTGACTCAATAACTATTAATACTGTTGTAAAAAATAGACTAAAAATCAGAGAAATAATGAGACCGATTAATATGTTAAATATATAGGTAAATATTATGCCAAAAATAGCAGCAATTATTATAATGTATGGTATGTATATTATCATTTTTATTAATCACCCCTATTTTGTTCGTATTTTTATTATATCATCTTTTTCGATATTACCGATTAATAGCGTTGATTTAGGATTATGCTGACTAAAATTATCATTAACTTTATTTTCTTCGTAATTGGCATAGCAATACTTACAAAAATGTTTGCATGTGTTATAAACTCCGATGTCAGCCATTTCTACACAATGACATTTTTTACCTTTTCGCGATGTTTGTTCTTTAAACTTCTTGCCAGTCATGATATAGGCTAATTCTTTTGGTAAGCAGTCTTGTTTTATAAAACCATACTCCACTAATGCATTTTCTTCAAAACACGTCTGGACTGTCATGTTATTTTTTCTAGCACTGTCACTAAATGATATTCCTATTTCTTTATAATCACAATCGGTTAATTTTTTATATTTTAATATTTTGTAGTTCTTACGTACATTTTTATAGTCGTCAACAAACGACACAATTATTTGTTTTACGTATCCATTTAGTAAGCTGCACATTTTGCTAAAAGCTTTTTTGTGATACTCTAAGGTATAGATATCATTTATAAATATTGGATCATATCTTACTACGACATTGTCTTTGCCTATTATTTCTGACACCTTTTTTATAGCTTTAATTATATGGCCTTTGGGTGGGATATTAGGCTCAATATCTTTTTTATATGGGGTTAGTGTAATATGAAATATTATAGGTTTTTTTATGCTACTTAAGTCTTTTAAGATGGGAATTGGATTTTTCGTGCAAAACATTATAAGATCAACATCATCATAATTTATTCTGCTAATTAATTTAGGATTGAATGGATTTCTGACATCAAAAAATCCCTCTTTTATTCTTTGCATAAACCATTTTGAATAAAAAGCAACAATGTCAGTTCGTCCACTAGCCATTAATATCATTAGCAGTTATCATTAAGTGAAAGCGGTATTATATGTTTTACAACTTTGCCATTTTCACTTTGTGCCCTGATTTTTAAATATAAGTTGGTCTTATTGTAATTCTTGCACGTTCTATCATAGTCATCTATTTTGAAATTCAAAGTTTTTAAAAATTCGTCTAATCTAATTGCCTCTTTTTTGTTATATTCATATTTGCTAATTGTATTTTCTTTGTTTTCGGTTTTTTCATATAAGGTGCATTCAATCTTTGCATAGTTTTCATAGTCTTCCTTGCCACAATAATTAATATCTGATATATATATTGAAGATTTTTTGCTATTATAAGCAATACTTCCGGTGATATTGAAATTTGAACATTTACTTGATATTGTTTTAAAGGAAAAGGTTTCTTTTTTGACTATTGCTATCACTATTGCTAATATCACTATTATTAATATTATTAAGAAAAAAATTTTTTTCGTGTTTTTCTTTTTATTTAGATTTCCTTCTAAAATATCATTGATATCAATATTAAAATCTGTACTCATTTTTTTTAGTAGCGATATGTCCGGGATATTCTTGCCATTTTCCCATTTACTAACAGCTTGATATGTAACACCATATTTTTTTGCCAATTCTGCTTGTGTTAGATTATGTTTTATTCTTATTTCTTTTATCAATTTACCAATTTTTTCTTGATTCATAATATTAACCTTCTATCAATTTATATTATAACATATTTTTCTTTTTTAAAAGTATAGCAATTATGATAGAAAGAAATATTGACACTATGGTTACAAGTATAATTGAATTTGGATCTGTTTCTAAAGTCCCAAGTGGGATATTCATACCTAAAAATGATGATATCATAGTTGGTATTGATAATACTATTGTAATTCCGGCCAAGAATTTCATTGCTATGTTTAAGTTATTTGAAATAATAGTTCCATATGTGTTTGAAATTGAAGATAAAATATCTTTATATATTCCACTCATTTCAATTGCTTGTTTGTTTTCAATAACAGCGTCTTCTAACAAATCTAGATCACCTTCATATAGTGGTAAGACATTACCTTTACTTAATTTTTCTAGTACAAGGTCATTTGCTTTTAATGATGTTATAAAATAAACTAATGTTTTTTCTATATCCAGTAATTTTATTAAGTCTTCATTCTTTGTGTTTCTTTTTAGGACTTCTTCTTTTTTATCTATTTCCTTATCTACTTGTCTTAAAATTTTCAAATATAAAGATGCTGTTTTAAGTAATATTTGAATTAAAAATCTTGTTTTTTTTGCTGTTCTAAAGTCTTTTACTTTATCTTTTCTAAATTCATTTAAAACAAATATTTTCTTTGGAGCAATTGTTATTACGTAATTATTGTCTGTTATAATTATTCCTAAAGGGTTTGTCATGTATACGCCATCATCTATACTTGGCGTGTCTATGACTATTAATGTTGCATTTCCGCTTTGTTCAACACGAGGTAGTTCATCTTCATCCAGCATTTTTAGTATTAGGTCTTTATCAATTTTTGTTTTTTCAACTACCTTATCTATTTCGGCCACTGACGGAGAAACTAGGTCAATCCATGAATCAATAACCATTTTTTTTAATTTTTCCGTATTTTTTGTTTTAGCATTTGTTTTATATATTCGTAGCATAAGTATCACTTCCAAACTGTTGTCTATTATAGCTAAAAATATTTATATTTACAAGAAAAAAAATAGTTGAACTATTTTTTCTTAAAGCTTGTTACTATTAAGGCTATAACTGCTATAGACGCAAAAATTATAAATACTATGACTGTTGAACTGTCTTGTTTCCTTGACTTTTTTGCTTTTGGATTATTTTTCATTTCTTCAAATACATCGTATTTTTTTTCACTATCGTATAGGTTTTTGATGGCAGTTTCAATTTCTGCATTCATTGATTCAGCATATCCATTAAATGTTTCTTCTCCTATTATGATATATGGAACGCCACTTGCATCGTCTTCTAAATAGTCTGATATTTCTTGCATTAAACTGGCATTATTTTTATTATTCCATACTTCATAGCTTACTAAATTAAAGTACTTACCATATTCTTCAGCTAAGTCAGATGCCACGTACTCTAAAAACTCATGACAGTGTGAACAGCCTTGTCCTCTAAACAAATATACATTTACTTTGCCTTCTTCTTCCTCGTAATTTTCTAGTTTATATTCAATATCTTCGCTTTCTAGGGTTTCTTTTAAAGTTTCACTTTTAGTTCCTGGAGCGGCAAATACCATTGCTGGAGTTAGTAAAACAAGTAACATAATTGTAAATATTTTTTTCATATATACCTCTTTCTAGAAGTCTTAACTTCATACAAATTAATGATAACATATTATTAGACTTTTGAAAAGCTTTTAGTATGGTTTTGGGTTTTTTTTGTGGATTTTTGGGTCTTATTTTAAAATTGGTGTAGTTGCTTTTTATTATAAAGGGTGCTATAGTTTTATAGAAAAACATATTTTTAATAAGGAGGGATTTATTTGATTAAATATGAAACGGATTCCAGAAAAGTTAAACCTGGACAGACCTTTGTAGCTATTAATGGTTATACAGTTGATGGTCATAATTATATTGATTCGGCAATTAAAAATGGAGCAACATCTATTATAGCGGAAAAGGAAGTCGAGGCTTCTGTTCCAGTTACTGTTACGGAAAATTCAGCTAAATATTTTCAAGAAAAATTGGTCAATGAATATAGTAAAGATTTTAAGAGGTTAAAACTTGTTGGTATTACTGGCACTAATGGTAAGACAACATCTGCTTATTTGACTTATCAAATGCTAAATAAATTTGGAAAAAAAGCTGCGTACATGGGAACTTTGGGATTTATGTGTGGGGATTATTATGAAGAACTTCCTAATACTTCTCCTGAGATTCTAACCATTTATAAATTACTTGAATTTTCATTAGAAAAGAAATGTGAATATGTTATTATGGAAATAAGCTCACACGCTCTAGATTTAAAGCGAATTGAAGGTTTGTCTTTCGAAGTTTGTGCATTTACTAATTTGACTGAAGATCATTTAGACTACCATAAGACTATGGAAAATTATTTAAACTGTAAGCTAAAAATTTTAGACTATTTAAAAAATACTAGTGTTATGCTAGTAAATAAAGACGATGAGGCTTCTAAAAAGTTTATTGAAAGATTTTCTAATACTAAAACTTTTGGTATTGGTAATGCTGATTATAACATAGAGAAATTTGATATACATCCTGATTATACTAATATTAGGTTTAAGGTTGAAAATAACATTTACCAAGCTACAACCAATTTGACTAGCAAGTTTAATATTTATAATTATATGACAATGTTTGCAATTGTCCATGAATTGGGATTTGCAGCAGATGAGATAGTAAAATTCACTAAGGAATTAAAGCAGCCTAAGGGAAGATGTGAAACGTATAAAGTTAAGGACGGTTTTGCAGTTGTTGATTATGCTCACACTCCTGATGCAGTTTTAAAAGTTGTTACGGCTTATAAAGAGCTTGCAAAGGCAAGGGTTATTACTTTAGTAGGTTGTGGTGGGGACCGTGATCCAATGAAACGTCCTATTATGGGTAATATTGCTTCAGATTATAGTGATTATGTTATATTTACTAATGATAATCCACGAACTGAGAATCCAGAAAATATTATGAAAGATATTCTGGCTGGTGTTAAAAAGGATAACTATGAAGTGTGTTTAGATAGAAGAGAAGCTATTAAAAGAGCTTTGGATATGATTAAAAAAGATGATATTGTTTTACTGCTTGGCAAAGGACATGAAGATTATCAAATTTTAGGCCATACAAAAGTCCATTTGGATGATAGTGAAGAAATATTAAAATATGTCAGCAGTATAAAAGAGTAAGTTTTCTTACTCTTTTTCGTTTAAATATTTACTAGCTTTATTTTTAATCCGGCTTATAGCGTTATCTATTGATTTTGGTTCTTTATCTAAAATTTCAGCAATTTCTTTATAATTAAAGCCGGCTGTTTTTAATTCAAAAACTTCGCATTCTAAGTTTGTAAGTTCTTTTTCGATTTTGTTCATAAGTTCTTTCGTATTTTCGCCTGCAATCAGCATTCTTTCTGGATTGCTTTCATAATCGCTAAAAATATTTTCTTTAGTAGATGGATCTTCAGAAATATTTTCAACTGATATCGATTCATTTAGTATTTGATGTTTCTTTGTGTTTGCCGCATTTATACTGCTTAATATTCGTCTTAAAACGCACATCCTAGCAAATGTATAAAAAGATGCCTCTTCTTCTTCATTATAAGTATTTATTGCTACACTGAAACCTACCATTCCTTCTTGAATTAAATCCCCTATTTCAATTCCACTGACTTTTCTTGAATAATATATTTTCTTGGCAATGCCGGTTATAAGTGGCTTATATTTTTCAAACAGCGTTTCGGTTGCCATTTCATTATCTGAAACTCTATCTAATAATTCATTATCACTAATTTCTTCGTACACTATCTCACCGCCTCATATATGATTAAAGCTGCCGCTACGGAAGCATTTAAACTATTTACTTTTCCATTCATCGGTATGGAAGCAATAAAATCGCAGTTTTCTTTTACTAGCCTGCTCATGCCTTTTCCTTCATTTCCAATTATAATAACTATTTTCCCCTTATAATCAATATTTTTATAATCAGTTCCGTCCATGGCTGTACCAATAATCCAGTAGCCTTGTTTTTTTAATTCGTTAATTGTATTTACTAAATTATTAACTCTGGCTATTTTAACATTTTCTAAAGTTCCAGCACTAACTTTCATTACTGTTGGTGTTACTTCAACTGATCTATCTTTCGGAATAATAATACTTTTATATCCAGCGGCTTCAACTGTTCTTATTATGGCGCCAAAATTATGAGGGTCTTCCAGATGATCTAACATTATAATAACTTCTTCTTTTTCAATTTCATCTAATGGATAGTATTCATAATCATCAATGTCAATTATTATTCCTTGATGATTACCTTTTTCCATACTATTTAATTTATTTTTATCAACATATCTGATTTGAATATTTCTCTCTTTTAATTCATTTAATATTTCTTTATCATTAAAATTTTTAGAAAGATAGACTCTTTTTATATTTTTATTTAAAACTTCTTTAGCAACATTTTTCCCATATACTCTCACTTAATCACCTACTATATAATTCATAATTTCTTTTATTCTTTTTTCATTTCCTTTTATTTTTAAGTAACCTATTAAAGCTTCTAATCCTGTGGATTTTTTGTACGTAATAATATCTGTTGATTTACTTGCATGGCTTTTGTGATTCCTCGCCCTTTTTACTATTTCTATTTCTTCTTTAGTTAAAAAATTTTCTTTTAGCATTTGATCTAGATACTTACTTTGAGATTTAGCACTCACATAGTTTGTAGCTTCTTTTTGAAGTTCACCAACTTTTTTTATTGTATTAATTAAGTGCATTCTGACATATAGTTCATAAATGGCATCACCTAAATAAGCCATGGAAAGTGAATTTATGTTTTTGCCATTTATATATTTTTTTAATGAGGCAATATCTTCTTGATCTTTTTTTCTATTTAATTTTTCTTTCAATTTTAAAATATCCTCAGGCGTTTGAACATTATATTTTTCCACTTGAAAATAGCTATATTTTTCGTAATAGTGGACTGAAAAATTAATGATGTTATCGAGCATGTATATTTTATATTTTTGACCATTATCATTTATTTCTTTTTCAAATATACATTCATATTTTTTTAATATTTCGGCTTCATATTCACTTGAAACTGTAATATCGATGCCACTAGTTTTTTCTTTGATACCTTGTAAAACCATTGCACTTCCAGATATTATATATATTTGATTTTTATCAAAATTATATTTTTCTAATGTGTTTAATATTTCATTTTTATTCATATTCATCTACTCTATCAAATGTTATTCCTTTAATATAACCATTCTTTACATCACTTATTATTAATTCAATGACTTTGTCATAATCAATTTCGCCGCCTTTAATTAGGCACCCTCTTTTTTTACCAATTTTTTCTAAAGTTTCAATAATATCTTCATCTATATTTTCGATATTATATCTTTCTTGTAATATCACGTTATAATACTTATCTAAAGTTTCTAATATATAAGTTGCAACTTCAAATTTTGGAAGGATTTCTTCTCTAATGGCTGTAAATGCGGCTAAATTTAAAGCGTTTTTTTGGTCTAGTTTGGGCCACAAAATTCCTGGGGTGTCTAGCAATTCTACCTTATCATTTACTCTTATCCAATTAAGTCCTTTAGTTATTCCTGGTTTATTTCCTATCTGGGCTACTTTTTTGCCTGATAATCTATTTATTAATGTACTTTTACCAACATTTGGAACTCCTATTATTAAGACTCTATATTTTCTTTTTAGAAATCCGTTTGTTGTTCTCTTTTCTTCAGTTTTTTTTAGAAGCTCATCTGTTAAATCAATTATTGATTTTAAATTGGCATTTTTTTCTAGTGAAGTTAAAACTACAACGTAACCTTTTTTTTCGTAGTATTTTTTCCATTTTTGTGTCTCTTCTATATCGCATAAATCACTTTTGTTCATAATTAGTATTTTTGGTTTGTTTTTAATATATTTATCTATGTCAGTTATTTTTGATGAATATGGCATTCTGGCATCTATTACTTCATATACGATATCTATTAAATCGATGTTTTCACTTATTAATCTCTTTGCCTTAGCCATATGACCTGGGTACCAATTGATGTTGCTTTTACTAACCCCACTATTTTTCTCTAATTTTTCCATTTTTATCACCTTTTTTATTATTCTTTTTCGACTAGGTTATTATATCATACATTTTTATTTTTATAAAATAATTGTCTGAACGATGAATTAATTTACTGCAATGTATTAAATAATTGTTATATTTATTTTAGAAAAAAAGTAGAACTATTGTCTACTTTCTTGCTTTTTATGACTTATACATATATTTATTGTTGTTAATAAAACCAATATAAATCCTAATACTAATATGTTATTAGTGAGTAAACTCATATCTATTTTTACAAGTATTTCTCTAAGAAGATTTACACTGTATGTCATAGGTAATAAGTTATGAAGCCATCTAAATCCTTTTGTTACTGTTTCAACTGGGAATGTACCTCCAGATGCGGCTAATTGTAACACTAATAGTATTAAACTTATGAATTTTCCAATATCGTTTAGGTTTGTTATTAAGAAGGCCATAATACTCATGAATGTATTTCCAATTATAATTAAGCTTAAGTAATACATAAATGTGTTTGATATTTGAAAATCTAACAATATTTGTGATAATAATCCTAAAACTATTGATGATAGTGTTATTAATCCGTGGTAGGCTAGAAGCTGTTTAACTTTATCTTTTGAGTTAATTCCTAATAATCCAAATCTTTCTTCTTTGTCATAGTAAAATACCATAAACATCATTAAGCAACCTATCCAAAGACCTATCGATAGGAATAGTGGTGAGAATGCTGTTCCATAGCTATTTACTTTGTTTACTTCTTTTGTGTCTATTTTTACTGGTTCTTTACTATAATCTCTTAATGTTTCCACTTTCTTTAATTCTGTTTTTGTATTATCTATATTTGTATCTATTTCTTTTTTGGCATTCGTTACACTTGAATTTAGTGTTATTAGTCCATTATTTAGGGTGCTTGTTCCTGTATTTACTTTGTATAATGCATTTTCTATCTGTACTGAACTATTATACAAAGAGGCTGCTCCTCCTTTTAGGTTTTCTGCTCCTGCTTTTATTTGTGCTGATCCTTCTTTTAGGCTTGTTAGTCCATTTTGAAGTGCTTTTAAGTTGCTTTCTTTTGATTTGAGCATTGTTATTCCACCATTAATTTGTTCATTACCATTTAATAGTGGATCGCTCGAATTTATAATTACTGTGTATGTTTCTGATAATGTTGTTAATTTTGTACATTTTTCTTTGTATTCTTCTTGTCCTGTTAACTGATAAGCTTCACATGCTTGTTCTTTCAATTCATCTATTATTGGTTTTGAATTTAATAGAGTATTTTTTACTCCGTTCGTGTAATTTTGAAGTGAATTTGAAAATTCGTCACTTCCTTGTTTCAATGTACCTATACCATTAATAAGGTCATCTATTTGTGTATTTGAACTTTCTATTTGGCTTATTCCTGTATCTAATGAATTAATTGCTGAAGATAATCTGTCTGAGCCATTTTTTATATCTGATACTCCTCTATTAAATTTTTTGTAATTTGACTCTAATGTATTCGTTCCTTGAAGTAGAGTATTACTTCCATCTGATAATTTTGTTGTTCCTTCTTTTAACTCTGAGAAGCCATCGCTTATCTTATTTAGTTTGTCAGGGACTTCTTCGATATTTTCTGATAATCCTCCTACTATTTTTGAATTAATTTCGTTGTCTAGATTTTTTTCTACAGCATTGACTACACTATTAATAATTTGGCTCGCAAGGTAATTTGTTTTTTGATTTGGTGAGTATGTGATTGTAGCATGATGTTTTTCCTCTTCTCTTGCACTTTCCATATCTTTAGTAAAACTCTTTGGTATGTTTATAACTGCATAATATTCTCCTTTGTTTAATCCTTTATTGGCTTTTTCTTCATTTAACTCTTTTATTTTTAATTTTTTACTATTCTTTATGCTTTCAACTAATTTTTTTCCATTATTTCCTTTATCTTCATTTACTATTGCTACCGGCAAGTTATCTATATTTCCTTCTCCGTATGGATTCCAATATGCTTTTAAATAGAAGTAACTATATATAAAAGGTATTAATAATACAACTGATATAATAACATATTTAAATTTATCTTTCATTTTCAAACCCTCCTAATTAAATATACCTGTTTTTAATATATCCATTATGTTTTCCGTGACTTCTTTTTTATCAAGTGGTTTATTCCATTCAAACATTAAGGCAAAATACATTTTATAAATTATAAATGCTGCTAGCTTTGTGTCACATTTTCTAACATTTCCATTTTCAATGCCTTTTTTTAATAATTTTTCTATTTCTTCCATGATAGAATCTGTAAGCATTTTTGAACATTCGTCTGCAATTCCAGACGGAAGATATTTTGCTTCATCTGTGAACGATTTTAGTAATTTTTCTTCTTTTTTAAATTCTATTAAACTATATATTATGTTATGTACTTTTTCTGTCGCTTTGATATTTCGCTTTTCTATTTTATCTACTATTTTTTTCATTTTTTCTATTTCTTCGTAAGCAAAATATTTTATTAAATCATTTTTATCTTTAAAGTATGAATATATAGTTTTTTTTGTTACCTTTGACTTATTTGCTATCTCATCCATTGATACTTTTCTATAACCGTATGTGCAAAACAACTCTCTAGCTGCCTCTATTACTTCTTCTTTTTTTGTCAAAAAACCACTTCTTTCTAACTATACTGTTATACTAAATCAGTATACCAGTATAGTTTATGCTTTTTTTTATGTTTTGTCAATTATTTTGATATTTTTTTTATTATTTTTTATTATTTCGGTTACAAATATGGAAGGATTATCTTTTTTTTACAAGAAGAATATTATTTTTTTTATATCTTGTTAAAGCTACATAAAATAGTCTTCTTTCTTCTGAGTATTTGAAATTGTCATTTTTAGGTTTTACGTATTTTAAATATTCATTTTCTTCTATTTTACTTAGAAGGCTGTCTTTTTTATCTTCTAGATTTATTATAATGGTATTTACTGATTCTAGTCCTTTTGATTTATGTATTGTTAAATATTTCATATTTTTTTAATTATTGGTATTTGCAGCTGATCTTTGTTATTTCTTCCTAGTATTAGTGTTTGTTCTTTTCCTATTATTTCTTCTACTTCACTCCATATTTCTTTTATGCTTTCTTTATAATAAATAATTATTATTGGATACTTATTTCTTTTTTTTGATTTTAAATTTTTGCTTATTTGGTATGGGTTTTTACAAATAAAATTTTGTGTTATTTTTATGAGTTCTTTTGAATTACAATATGTATTTTTTAATTTTTTTATTTTTGATTTTTTAAAATATTTTTTTAGGTTACTTCCTATAAAACTATAAATTGACTGAAAGTCATCACCAACTACAATTAATTTTGAATTCGTTTGATTTTGAATTTCTTTTATTAGTTCTATTCTATTTAGTGATATATCTTGATATTCATCTATGATTATATATTTATATTTAAATTTGTTTTTTTTGTTTTCTTAATATTGTCATTTCCACACCTTCCTTATTTTTTTGCATAAAAAAAGTACATTTCTTCAATGTACTGAAAAGCTTTATTTTTCAATGGGGTTAGCTGGAAACATCACCTCATCAAAAATATATAAAAAAACACCTTTTTTTATCAATTATAGGTGTTTTTTGTCATTTTTCATTATTTTTTTTATAAAATATGTAAGATCTAATTCTTAATTTTTCCTTATTTTAAAATGATTTCTTAAAGGGGTTAGATAAATCATGCTCAAGCAATTGATATTATTCTTTTGAAGCACCTTTTCATTATCTTGATTGTTCATTAGA
>CAMNJS010000024.1 GCA_946541645.1 uncultured Bacillota bacterium
TAATAATAGTACTGTTAATACTCTTTTCATATTCTCCCTACTTTCTTATTTTTATCATATCACAATTTAAATAAAAAATCACTAATAAATAGTGATTTAGTAATTGCTTCTTCTTCTAAGGAATGATGGTATAACAGTATCTTCATCATCTAATCCAGCAATTGGGTCTATATCATCTGTATTTTCCTTATCTTTTTCTTTATCAAAACCTGTTGCAATAACCGTAACAATAATTTCGTCTGTGAAGTTTTCATTTATAACTGCACCGAATATCGTATTAATATCTGTGTTTGCTGATTTTCTAATTGCTTCAACAGCTTCTTCAACTTCAAATAAAGTTAAATTTGGTCCACCGGTTACGTTTATAATAGCGTCTGTGGCTCCATCAATACTTGTTTCTAGAAGTGGGCTTAAAACTGCTTGGTTAGCAGCTTCAATAGCTCTATCTTCTCCTACTCCAGCGCCAATACCGATTAGGGCATTACCACGTTTTTCCATAACTGTTTTTACGTCAGCAAAATCTAGGTTGATAAGTCCTGGGCAAGCAATTAGGTCAGATATAGATTGAACTCCTCTTCTTAAAACGTTGTCTACTTCTTTAAAAGACTCAAGTAGTGGAGTTGATTTATCAATGATTTCTCTTAATCTATCGTTTGGCACAACAATTAATGTATCAACGTGCTTTTTAAGTTCTTCAATACCGGCTAATGCTTGTTCCATTCTTTTTTTACCTTCAAATGAGAATGGTTTTGTAACAATACCAATTGTAAGAGCTCCGGCATTTTGGGCAATATCGGCAATTACTGGAGCGGCCCCAGTACCAGTTCCGCCACCCATACCGCAGGTAATGAATACCATGTCGGCACCTTTCAATACTTCTTCTAGCTCAGCTTTAGATTCTAAGGCAGCTTCTTTACCAATTTGTGGATTAGCTCCTGCTCCTAGTCCATGAGTTAATTCTGCACCAATTTGAATTTTCTTTTCAGCTAAAGAATTATTAAGTACTTGTGAATCAGTGTTTGCAACTATAAATTCTACACCTTCAACTGATTCAGTCATTCTATTTACGGCATTACAGCCTCCGCCACCTATTCCTATTACTTTTATTTTTGCAAGTTGATCCATTTCTAATCCCATCATATGTGTTTCCTCCTATTCGCCGAAAAAGTAATTAAATACTTTTCCCAAAACTGTCTCATCGTTATTAGATTTGTCTGGTGAAGAAAGTTTATCCATGTCATCCTCACTAAGCATTGAATAATCCATTCCTTTTAATTTTAATGTATTTAAGAAATAAATAATATTTCCGATTGCTGTACTATATTTATTGTTTCTAAGTCCTACTAATTTAACATCGCCTTTTTTTGCTGAAAACATGGTATCATTTAAACATAGCTCAAAGTCAATCATGTTACTTATTCCTCCAGTTACTATTATATACTGAATTTGTTTATTTGTTAAGCCCCCAAGTTCATTTTTTGCAGCTAAAAGTATATCGTTTATTCTTGAATAGGCTACTTCTGAAGCGTGATACTGACTTATTTTTATCTTTTTTCCTTCAATATCATTTACTTCATAATAGTCTTTCTTATTAGCATTTTTCTTATGAGCTAAAGCAAAATTTTCTTTTATTTTTCTAGCATCTTCTGTAGTTATACGGTACATATAAGCTAAATCTTTGTCGATGTCTTTTCCTCCGGCATTAATAATTTTAGTACTTACAGGGATACCTTTGTTGTATAAAGAAACAGTTGTTATTTCAGCGCCAATATTAATTACGGCACTGATGGCTTTACTTATCTGTTCATTTTTAAAACTATTAATATCACCAATGCTTCCTACAGAAATATCTGATAGTTCAATTCCAATGCTTTCAATTACGCTTGCAACTGAATAAACATTTTTTTTAGGAACTGTAACCATCATGGCTCTTCCCATTAATGTTTGACCAGGGAAATTTTTGGGATCTTTAATTACTGTTTTATCATTAATTTTGAAATCAATCGGAACAACTGTTACAAACTCTTCATTTAAAGCTATTTCTTTTTTTATGCCATCTTTATATGAGTCTATTATGTCGTTTCCTGTTATTAAGTCGCCTGACACTTTGCAACTTCCTTTTATAAGTTTATAATCTGAAAAATGACAAGGTACAGTCGCAATAACTTTTTTGATTCTAACTCCTAGCATAGCCTCTGTTTCTTTTAATGCTTTAACGATTGATTCTTTGGCTAATTCTGGATTAATTATCAATCCTTTTTTTATTCCCTTAGAAGGAACACTTGTAGCAGCAAGTAAATTTAAGTGATTTTGGTAAAGATCACAAACAACTACTTTGATTGAGTCACTACCGATATCGATACTCGCATATACATGCTCCATAAAGTCACCTCCTATGGTCTATCATTAATTATACTATAATTTTACTAAAATGAAAAGAAGTTGTAAAGTAAAATGATTTTTTTTATGAAAAAAGTTTATGGTAAAACATAAACTTTAGCTTTTAACTTCAAAGTATTCTCCTGAATCGAGATATAATGTTCCTTTTTTGTTATCAAACTGTTTAATTATTTCTAAATATTTATCAATTTTATTAAATCTTTCTAGAGTTAGATATACATAATTACCGTCATTCATTGTTAGTAAAAATCTCTCATCGTCTACTTCATTAGGGTCGTATTTTATTTCGGAAATTCTTTTTACTATATTATAGTTTAACTTTGAAATTTTATTTAATAGGCTTTCATATATTTTATCTGGTACATAGTTTATAACTGTTGGAACTGGAAAGTTATCCTTTGTTTCTTTTCTGTCAGTTAATACTGTTTTTTTTGAAGGAAGATAATAAAATAGTGGTAAGTTCTCTTCTATTTCTATTACGACTTCTTTTAAGTTTTTCTTATAAACATTTACTTTTTTTATATAAGGACTTTTGATTAATCTTTTTTTTATTTTTGAAGATGAGTTTTTAAGACTGCTTGGATAGTCTTCTAGCTTGGCTTTTTTTATTATTTCGTAATCATTATATAAAATATTTCCTTTGACAATTACATTATTTATTTTTATATCAGTTAAAAACGATATGCTTAGTAATATTATTGTGATGATTATAATAAATTTTAAAAATTTCTTTTTATTTAATTTTCTTTTTTTCTTTTTTGCCATATTCTCACCTTTTTATTTTAATATTTCTTGTTCTAGTATTAATTCAACATTTTCTTCTTTTTTAATTTTTTTCTTTATAATTTCTATTAATTTAATAACGTCACTAGCAGATGCATTCCCTTTATTTATTATGAAGTTAGCGTGTTTTAATGAAACTTCTGCATCTCCTACTTTTGTTCCTTTAAGCCCGGCTTTTTCAATTAGTCTTCCTGCCGAATAATTTTCTCCATTTTTAAATACTGATCCAGCAGATGGATATTCAAGCGGCTGTTTTTCTTTTCGAATTTTTATTATATTTTCTATTTCTTTTAATACGTCATTTTTATCTTTATATTTAAATTCGAATTGAGCTTCTATGCATATATAGTTTTCGTGCTTAAAAATGGAATCTCTATAACTAGTTTTTAATTCTTCCTTGGTTATTTTTTTTATATTTAATTTCTCGTCAAGTACTGTCACGTTTTTTATGATGTCACTTATTTCTTTGCCATAAGCTCCGGCGTTCATATATATGGCTCCACCGACGGTTCCGGGAATGCCTGATGCGAATTCAAGACCTGAAAGGCCAAAATTAGCACATTCTTTTGCTAGTTTTGGCAAACTGTAACCAGCTTGGACAGTGACAATATTGTTTTTGATTTTTAATTTGTCAAACTTTTTTAAATTGATTAATGTTCCGTCATAGCTTTCACTTATAATTAAATTAGAACCGTTTCCAATAATTTTATATTTTTTGCTTTTTAGCATGGTTATTATTTCTTTTAGTTCTTGAATGCTTTCGGGAAAAACTATTTCTTTTATTTGGCCATCTAGTTTATATGTTGTGTAATCTTTTATATATGCATTACTTATTTTTTCCATCTATTAACTCTCTTAACTTTTTATATATAATTAGTGCGCTATCATCAACTTGTAGTTTTGCTAGATTAGTTTTCATTTTTTCTAATTTATCTTCGTCATTAATTATTTTATCAATGGCTTCTACTAAAGTTCCTTCTTTTAAATTTTTTTCCTCAATCATGGTGGCAGCGTTTTCATTTACTAAATCTAAGGCATTTATATATTGATGGTTATTTGCTACAAATGGTGATGGGATTATAATTGATGGAACGTTTAAGGCAATTATTTCTGATAAAGTTGACGCTCCGGCTCTAGTGACCATCAAATCAGTTTTTTTCATAATGCTTGGTAGTCCTTCATAAAAAGGCAATATTTTAATATTTTCTGAATACTTATTTTCTGCAACTTGCTCATATGAACTTTTGCCAGTTATAAATAAAACTTCATAATTTTTATTTTTAAAGTTATTAAGCTCTTTTTTCATGTATTCACTTACTCTGCCTGCTCCTAGTGAACCCATAACAATTAATACTAGTTTTTTTGTTTCTGATAGACCTAACTCGCTTTTGTTAATGGCTTTCCTTTTTAATGCATCTTCAGAGCATGGGTTACCTGTTAAAATAGTCTTTCCTTTTGGAAGAAGTTTTAAAGATGATGGAAAAGATGTTCCAATTAAATCGCAATATTTTATTAGGAATTTATTACTCTTGCCTGGCAGACTATTTTGTTCATGAAGAAATGTTTTATAGCCTAGTTTTTTAGCACTTACAATTACAGGAACTGTAACATATCCGCCTACTCCGATAACAATATCAGGATTAAATTCTTTAATTATTTTTTTTACATCTCTGAAAGCTTTAAATAAGCATTTAATAGTTTGAAAGTTTTTTAATAGATTTTTTTTATTAAATCCATATATTTCAATTGGCTTAAATGGTATTCCTTTTTCTGGGATGATGTCTTTTTCCATTCGGTTATGGGTTCCTATATATAAAAATTCGCTATTCGGTTCCATTTCTTTTATTTTGTTTATTATGGCTAAGGCTGGATAGATGTGTCCTCCAGTTCCGCCTGCACTTATGACTACTCGCATTATATCACCTATATTTAATTATACCATAATTATATTCATTACTTTAAATATTTAATATATATTTTACATTTCTCCACAGAACTTGATTATTTATTTCAACATTTAATATTATTTATTAGGCTTTCTGTTTTTATTAATCTATACCCCAGTAGCATTGATAAAAAGATAATAATCAAAGATAATATTAGGTTTTGTAAAATAATATTTAGACCTAGTACTATTTTTTTAAAATAAAATACTTCTTTAATGGATGAATATAAATATTTATTTACAATAAATATAAATGGCACTGAATATAACCAGCCTTTTATAGATATTATTAGGCTTTCTATAAAAAGGCTTTTAATAATATTTTTTGTTTCAAGTCCTATACTGTTTAAACTTTCATATTCTTTTTTTCGGCCATAAATATTGCTGGTTGTTATATTTATAGTCACTGTAAGCATTACTAATGTTATGAGAATAAACGTTAAATACATAAATAGTTTAAAAATTAATACTATATTTTTGATGATTTCTCTATATTTTTTTATGTTTATATATGTTATTTCTATTTTTTCTTTTTTTATTAATTTGTCTAAATAACTGTCTAGTCCTTTATAATTAGTGTTCATTATTATTGTGCTTGTATATTCATCACAAACTTTATTAAAGGTTTCTTCTGTTAAATTAACGGCTGTAACATCTAGGTTTTTAAAACCATATGGTGCTTTTTTTCTTAATTTTAGATTTTTAATTGTTTGTTCTTCTAATTTTAATTCACTTAAATTTTTAAATTTCTGATATTTTTCTCTTTTTATTTTGCCATTATTTGTTATTTTATCATGGGCATTAATTATTTCATTTTTACCTATATTAGTAACTAGAAGTGTTTCTTCTTTTTTATAATCTTTTATATAATGTTTTTTTTGAATTTTAGTTTTTATGTAGCATCCTTTGTATAATATTTTTTTAGATGGTTTTAAATCATTTTCTATTTTTTTGAAGTTATAATCTCCTTTAACATTTACTAAAACGTCATACTCTGGCACTATTACATACTTGTTTAGACATGTAAGTCCATAATTTAGTATCAAGTAAAATATTGATAGTCCAAATACAAAGGTAAATACACATATTGTTAAACTTCGGTACTTTTTTCTTTCCCGGTTATAGTTTATATATGAAAGCCATAAGACGATATTTTTAAATGGCTTTGTCTTTATATTTTCAATTTGATTATTTTTTCTTATTAGTTCTAATGGTTTATAATTTCTTATGTCTTTAAGTTCAATTAGTGATGAGAATGTTATAATTATAGTTATAAATAAAATTGGTATAAACAAAAATGGTAAGTATATGTTCAGGTGCAAATCCCCTTTGAATATCTCATACAATATTTTATTTAATATTTTTAATATGATAAAGTTGGTAAGTAATGATATTAATATTCCTAATACTGTGCCTAAAATTCCTAAGATTGCCGCTTCTTTAAAAAAAAGTTTGTATAGGTCATAGTCGGTAAATCCTATTAATTTAAATAAATTAATGTCTTTTTTTCTGCTATTAATATTTGCTTTAAACGAATTATAAATAATAAAAAATATTATTAAGCTTAAAATAAATATTATGAAAAATAATATTTTTTTTAATATTTTTAAAGTGTTTTTGTTTTTTGAAACGCCATATAATGATAATAGACTTTCGTTATATGTGATGGTTTCACATTTATCTTGCTTGCATATTTGATTTGTATTTTTATAGACGTTTTTGATGTTTTTATAAGTTATGTAATATCTGTTATTTTTGTATTGTTTTTTTAAAATAAAGTTGTAATTTGAAACGTTGGCTTTTAAAATTACATGATAACTTCCTATTTCTTTTTTGACGCTAGTTATTAGATATTCTCTTAGTGATGAAAATATTATCGAAATGCTTACTAATAAAACCGTACTTGATATGATACCAAAAATAATAAAGATGTTTTTTTTATTATTTTTTATGTAATTAGCGATATATGTCATTTATTATTTTACCGTCTTTCATTCGAATGTTTCTCTTACATCTTTTCGCCAAACTTTCATCATGGGTTACCATGATAATGGTCTGGTTAAATTTTTTGTTATAGTATTCTAGAAGTTTCATCACTTTTAAGCTATTTTTACTATCTAAATTTCCAGTTGGTTCATCTGCAAATAAGATTTTTGGTTTGTTAATTAACGCTCTTCCAATGGATACTCTTTGCTGAAGCCCGCCTGATAGGTCGTTTGGCATTGAATCTAATTTGTTTTTTATTCCGAGTGTTTTAACAATTTCATTAAATCTTCTTTCGTTTATGGCTTTTTTATCTAATAGTAATGGCAATAATATGTTTTCTTTTACTGTTAGATTAGGGATTAGGTTATAGAATTGAAAAACTATTCCAATATTTTTTCTTCTAAAAATCGTAAGCTCTTCGGAGTTTAACTTGTTTATGTTTTGATTATTTATGATTATTTCTCCATTTGTAGGGGTATCTAGGCCCGAAAGCAGGTTAAGAAGCGTGCTTTTACCAGAGCCGCTTTTGCCTGTTATGCAGATAAATTCCCCTTTGTTAATGGTTAGATTAATGTTTTTCAATGCTAAAAATTCGTTTTCTTTTCTACCATACTTTTTACTTAGATTATTTGCTTTTAATATTTCCAAAAAAATCACCCTCTATTATTTAATATACTGGGTGATTTTCTTATTTCCTTTTTTTAATAAAAAACTTTATAGTAAATTATAAAGTTTTTTATTTTATATAGTTTTAGGTTAGAAAATACTTTTTGTTTACAATTAGCAGTCCAGCATTTATCTGGATCTTCTGTTTGCCCGCATAGGTAAATATACGCTTTACCATCCAGACGATACTATATTAATACAAATATATCATAAAAGTCTCTTATTATATAAAAATCAATTTCTAACTAAAGATTTTTTCAAAACTTTAGCGAGTTTTTATATATCTGTTTTCCAGCATATTCTTCTTCAAAAACAAGCATACTATTTTTATATCTATTATAAGCAAATTCATAATCACCAATTTCGATCGCCTTAACACAAGTATCAATTACATTCACATAAATATAATTCTATATTATATCAGAATTGGGATCTAAATTTATTTTAGAAATATCACCTTATATTAATGTGTTTTATTTTTTCCCACTTTTATCATTTGCTTTTATATTTCTATAAGTTCATATTTAGTAGAGCCAAGCCCAATTTCCTCAGCATACTCTGTAATGTGTCTTCCTTCTTGTCTGTCAACTCTTTCCATCATTAAGGTATGCCCTGGATCAGCTGAGTTCCAAAGCATATCAATAAATGCTTGGTCATTAGCAACCGGATCTAATGAAGCTATAATGCCTAAATCCCCCATAACGGGGTCCCCTTGATGAGCATCACAATCACAGTCTACTGATATAGCATTCATAACTGTAATATATATAATTTGTTTATTATTATCTTTTATATAATCACTAACAGCTTTTGCAGCTTCTGCCATAGATTCTATAAAGTCTTTTTGTTCGTACTTCACACTCCAGCATCTATCTGGGTCTTCTGTTTGTCCGCATGAATGAATATAGGCTTTACCGTTTCTAGAAGCGATACCGATAGATTGGTTTTTAAGGTTTGCACCAAAGCCTCCCATCGCATGACCTTTACCGTGTGCTAAATTTATTATTGAATCATAGTTTTTAAAATTTTCTCCAACTAGATCATATTTTAGGTGTTTTCCATCTTTAACAGGGATTTTAAATTCTCCTTCTGCATCCATAATGTCTACATCAGCGAATGAAGTAAAGCCATGGTCTTTAGCTACTTTTAGATGTTCTTCTGCAGTGTTTCTCTTACCAGGATAAGCGGTGTTGCATTCGATAATAGTTCCATTTAATTTTTGAACAAATGGTCCAATTAAGTCAGCTTTTAAATAGCCTTTTGAGCCTGCTTCTCCAGTTGATACTTTAACTCCTACTTTCCCTTTTAAATCTACATTTAATGCCTCATAAATTTTTATTAGGCTTTCTTTAGTTATTTCTTTTGTAAAATATACTTTTGACATATTATCAATCCTTTCTTTTTTATATGATATCATGTTTTTTTTATGAAATGCAATTTCATTTATATTCTTCTAAGAAGCATTTATAATATCCATCTTTTTTTGTTCCTAAAACGCAGTTTAAGTTTACGTTATCTAATGCTTTAAAAATATTATAATCTATTTCTTTATTTTCTTTTCGAAGTTCGTTTATCAGATTTTTAATTTCTTTGCGTTTACTAAATCCTTGCTTGTGTGATGATTTTTTCGTAAATTCACAAGCACAGTTTAAAAATGTTAGATTATTATTCTTAGCCCATAATATAATCGCATTTTCTTTTACTAGGTAAAGTGGTCTTATGAGTTCTAGTCCTTCAAAATTTTCGCTATGTAGTTTAGGCATCATTGTTTTAATTTCAGCCCCGTAAAAAAGCGATAGTAGTGTTGTCTCGATAACATCATCAAAGTGGTGCCCTAGAGCTATTTTATTACAGCCTAATTCTTTAGCTTTATTATATAAGTGCCCTCTTCGCATTCTTGCGCACATATAGCATGGGTTTTCTGGATTTAGTTTGCTGGAGATAGCAAATATATTGCTTTCAAACATTTCAATTGGAACATTTAAAATTTGCGCATTTTTTATAATTGAGTCTTTATTTTCTTTGGTGTATCCTGGATCCATTACTACATATTTGGCTTCAAATTTTACTTTTCCGTGTTTTTGAAGTTCTTCAACGCATTTTGCTAGTAAAAAAGAATCCTTGCCACCGCTAATACATATCATTATTTTGTCGTTTTCTTCTATTAAATTATAATCTCTTACAGCTTTACTAAATTTACTCCAGATATCTTTACGATATGTTTTTATTATGCTTCGTTCTATTTCTTTGTATCTTTCCATATTTTGCTCCTTAAACAATATAAGTATACCATTTTACGCATAAAAATAACATCTTTAGAGATGTTATTTTTCGTCGTGGCATCCACAATCACAATTTTCATCACATTTGCAGTCTCCATTACATGTACATTCTTTACCGTCTTGACAGCCGCATGTACATTCTGGACCACAATTACATTTTTTTTCTTCCATTTTATTCCTCCTTTTTAATTATATTCCATATTTAATAATTTTGTCAAAAATGGATTAATTAATAGTCAGCTAATTATAAATCTATCTTATATGCACTCTGCAAACCTATATATAAACTAAACAAAGCGCTTGAAAAATTTACATATGGTGCCGCAACGGTGAATTGAACACCGATTAAAGCATTACCATTGCTTCGTAATACCATTATACTATTGCGGCATATTTAGATTATATAATAAATGTTTATTTTTTTCAATAGTAAAAGGAAAGTAGTTAACTTTCCTTTTTGATTATGTTTACAAATTCTTCTTTTATTTCATCTAATCTTTCTTTTGTCCTTGCTTCAAATCTTATGGTTAAGTTAGGCCCTGTGTTGCTAGCTCTAACTAGGGCCCAACTGTCTTCAAAACTAATTCTAATGCCGTCGGTTAAGCTATATTGGTAGTTTTTATTTTTTGCATATTCAATAACTTTATTTACTATTTCAAATTTATTATCGTCTGTTATGTTTTCTGATATTTTTATTTCTTCTGTAGAATAATATTTATTTATTCCATTAAATAGCTCGCTTGTTTTTTTATCTGTTTTTGAAAGCAGCTCAATTAAGCGCAGTATGGCGTATATACCATCATCATATCCTAAGTATCTATCTTTGAAAAATATATGACCAGAATACTCTCCGCCAAATTCTAAGCTGTTTTTATTTATGAAATTTCGGCAGTAAACCGCCCCTGTCCTATTCATGCATGGTTCAAGATTAAGTTTTTCTATTTCATCAATTAATGTTTTTGAACATTTTACATCAAAAACTGCTTTTTTTGTTTTTAATGATTTCGCTAAATCACGATAAAATAATAACATAATTAAGTCGGCTGAAATAAATGTCCCGTCTTCTAAAACCATTCCGCATCTATCTGCGTCTCCGTCAACAGCAAGCCCGATGTCATATCCTAACTCTCTTACTCTGTTTCCTAGGTCAATCATGTTTTCTTTTACTGCAGGATCTGGAATATGATTTGGAAAATTAGAATCACTTTCACAGTATAGTAAATCACATTCAATATCAAACATATTTAAAATATTTTTTATAAATATGCTACCTGTTCCATTACCACAATCTACTACGGCTTTTACTTTTCTATTTCCTAAATTAATGGATTTTTTTATTTCTTTTAGGTAAAATGGCGTGATGTCTTCTTCTTGTAGCTTACCAATTCCATCTATAAAATCATATTTATCTAAATATTTTTTAAATTCTTGAAGTTTTTCTCCAAATAGTGAATCTTCTTTATCCATCGATATTTTGAAACCATTATATTCTCTTGGATTGTGACTTGCGGTGACCATTATGGCGCAGTTTATGTTATAGTGTATTTTGGCAAAATTGTGCATTGGAGTTGTAACTAAGCCAATGCTTAAAACGTTTACACCACTATCTAAAAGTCCTTGCATTAAGGCCGGATATAAAACGTTGTGACTTTTTCTATTATCGTGACCGATTAAAACTTTGTTTTCACCTTGCTTTTGCATATAACTTCCAAAGGCTTTGCCGATGGTGTATGCTACATCTTCATTAAGCTCTTGATCATATATAGCTCTTACATCATACTCTCTAAATATTTTTGGATTAATTTCTTTTGTTATTTTCATTTGCTCACCTCTATTATTAATTATATATCAGTTTAATTAAAACTACAATTACTTAAATCATAATTATGGTATAAAATAGTATACTTTTTTAAGGGGGCTTTTATGGTTAAAAAAATTATTTTATCTTTTGTATTTTTGTTTCTTTTTATCTTGCCTTTTACTATGAAGAAAAGCTTACACGTTGAAAATTCTAAGATTAGTTTAAAGGGAAAAACAATCATGGATTTAGCTTTAGGGCAAAAATATGATGAGCCTGGATATAAGGCAATTGATGCTGACGGTAGTAATATAACCGATAAGGTTATAACAGATGGAGCTGTTAATTATAAAAAGGAAGGTGTTTATGAACTTACATATAGTGTTAGTAATCTTGATGGTGATGTAATTAAGGCTTTAAGATTTGTTAGAGTAAATAAGAATTTTAAAATTACTTATAGTGATGAATATGACAAACTTGATAATACTTCTAGAGGCTGGTGGAGCGGAAATAAATTTGATTATAAAAGACCAGCTGGCGGTGCGGATATAAATGAGCTGAGAAAGTATGATGCCTATTTTTTGGGCGCTGATGAAAAGACTTTATATTTAACATTTGATGAGGGAAGCTATGAAACTTATGTAAAAGAAATTGTTTCGGTTTTAAATAATAATGATGTTAAGGCTACTTTCTTTTTCTGCAAAAATTATATTTTGGCAAATTCCGAGCTTATAAAACAAATGACAGATTATGGCCACTCAATAGGTAATCATACTTATCACCATCTAAATATGCCAAGTCTTGCGACGAGAGAAAATTTTGATAAATATTTAGATGAGATTCAAAGTGTTGAAAAGGCATACTATGATGTGACTGGCAAGAATATTGATAAAGTTTATAGGGAACCTCGTGGTGAGTGGAGCTATCGGGATCTTAAAATAATGCAGGATATGGGTTATAAAACTTATTTTTATAGTGCAAATTATAACGATTTTTCTGGTGTTTTATCTAAGGAAAAGGCTCTTTCTGAAATGTTAAAAAGATATCATAATGGGGCTATTTATTTAATTCATCCCAATAACAGAGGTAATTATGAAGCATTAGATTCTTTTATAAAAGAAATGAAAAAACAAGGTTATAAATTCGACCTTGTAAAAAATATTTAAAATTATGGTAGCCTTAAGATTTGGCCTATACTTAGGTTATTGCTTGTTAAATTATTAAGACTTTTTATCTCATTTACAGTTGTTTTATATCTATTTGCAATATTCCACAAACTATCTCCAGATTTTACTACATATGTGTTTCCTGTAGTGGTATTTTGATTATTTGACGGTAGTCTTAAGATTTGGCCTATACTTAGGT
>CAMNJS010000025.1 GCA_946541645.1 uncultured Bacillota bacterium
AAAAGCGATGACGGGCTTGGAAACCAAGAGCTATATATTAAGAGTGATTCTTCTAGAATAAGTAAGGTGGAACCGCGGAAATACCGTCCTTACAACGTCTAGGAGTTTTTTTATTAAAAGGAGGAATATTATGTCAAAAATAACAATGGATGAAATGGTAAATTTATGCAAACAATACGGTTTTATATTTCAAGGAAGCGAAATATATGGAGGTCTTGCCAACACCTGGGACTATGGGCCACTTGGAGCCAAATTAAAGAATAATATTAAAGACTCATGGAGAAAGTATTTTATTAGAAGAAGAAAAAATGCATATGAAATAGATGCAGATATACTAATGAATCCAGAAGTTTGGGTTGCCTCAGGACACGTAAGCTCATTTTCTGATCCCCTAGTAGACTGTAAAGAATGCAAAACAAGACATAGAGCTGACAACCTAATAGATGACTTCGACGAAAACGCTCATGCTGATGGTATGACAGAAGATGAAATGGTTAAATACATAAAAGACCATAAAATACCATGCCCAAAATGTGGCAAATCAAATTTTACTGACATTAGAGAGTTTAACCTAATGTTCGAAACAAATAGAGGAGTAGTCAAAGATGCTAAAAGTAGAGTATACCTAAGGCCAGAAAATGCCCAAGGAGAATACGTAAATTATTTAAACGTAAAAAGAACAACAAGAAGTAATCTTCCATTTAGCATTGGTCAAATAGGCAAAGCCTTTAGAAACGAAATTACCCCAGGAAACTTCACATTTAGAACAATTGAATTTGAACAAATGGAATATCAGACATTTGTAAAACCAGGAACCGATTCTGAAACTTATGAATACTTTAAAAACTATGCAAAAGACTATTTCATTAAATTAGGAATAGATGAAAATAAACTAAGATTTCACGATCACGAAAAACTTGCTCACTATGCCAAAGAGGCCTGCGACATTGAATACGAATTTCCATTTGGCTGGGGAGAAATAAATGGAACACATAATAGAACAGACTTTGATTTAAAAAGCCATCAAACCCACTCTGGAACTTCTATGGAATTTATAGATCCAGAAACAAATGAAAGATATATTCCATATATTATAGAATCAACAGTCGGTGTAGATAGACTAGTTTTAACGATATTATTTGATTCATATGACAAAGAAGAAGACGGAAGAGAAGTAATGAGATTTTCTGGCGCACTTGCTCCATATAAAGTGGCCATACTGCCATTAATGAAAAAACTCCATACTAAAAAAGCTGAAGAACTATTTGATAAACTATCAAACTACTTTGACGTAACTTACGATGCCTCTGGAAGCATTGGTAAAAGATATAGAAGACAAGATATCATGGGAACTCCTTTTTGCATAACTATAGATGACGAGACATTAGAAAACAATACCGTTACAGTAAGAGATAGAGATACTATGAAACAAACAACGTTAAAAATAGATGAAATAGTAGATTATATAAACAAAAAAATCAGATTGTAAAAGTGTCAAAAAGTGTATTATATTTTAAAAAAATATCAAAAAATAAAAAGAAATGTAAAAAACATTTTCTTTTTTTGCAATCTATGATAAAATTATTTATAGTAAAAGATTATAAATACAAGGAGGATATTTATGGGACTAATTAAGAAAATGATGGGAGAAGATGAGCCAATCTTCACAGACCCAGATAAAGATAAATACTATGATTTAAAACCAGAAGAAGCTTTAGAAGATGGAAATTCTAAAATGATTTTATTAGAACCTAGAGCATATTCAGAATCACAACAAATTGCTGACCATTTAAAGAAAAGAAATACAGTTGTTGTAAACTTAAAAAGAGTAACTCCAGAGCAAGCAAAAAGAATAGTTGATTTCTTAAGTGGCACAATATATGCAATTAACGGAGATTTGCAAAAAATAGGTGGTGGAATTTTCTTATGTACACCAAATAATGTAAATGTTCAAGGAAAAATAACTGGGGAAACCGAAGGTAAAGGTATTCACGATAATGATGACATTAATATAGAGTGGTAAAAAAATAGGGGCCAAAAGCCGAGCGAGGTTGAGTTTATGGAAAAATTTAATAGGACTCTTAGAGGGTATGATCCTGAAGAAGTTAATAACTTTTTAGACGAAGTCATTGGAAGAGTTGAAAAACTAGTAACTGATGTCAACGCCAAAAATGAGTTGTTAAAAGAAAAAGATGAACAAATTAAAATGCTTGAGGACAAATTAGAAGAAAATAGTAGCTTAAGAGAAAAAGTAGAACAATATGAAAGAATGGAATCTACTTTAAATAAAGCCATATTTATGGCTCAAAAAACTTCAGATCAGTTAAAAGTGGCCGCCCATCGCGAAAGCGAAATTATCCTAGATGATGCCAAAAAAAATGCTAGTAGAATAGTAAACGAAGCATTACTTAGAGCTGAAAAAATTGAAAATGACGCCTCAAATACCAAACGTAATGTCAATATTTTAAAAAGAAGATTAAAAAACATAATAGAATCGCAATTAGAAATAATTGATGATATTGATGAATTAGATATATAAAACGCATATGATGGAGCCGGTATGTTGACAAAAGTTTTATAGAGAGCTATAAAAGGTGGAATTTAGCAAACTTTAAAACATATAGATCACTCCTGATGCTTTTTTTTGAATATAAGTAGGAAAAAACGGTAACGCGTTATAGTTTCGAGAGTATAGTATATAAAATAAGGTGGTACCGCGGCAAAGCTCGTCCTTAATAGGACGGCTTTTTTATTGTATTACAAGGGCAAAATCGTTGTTTTAAAAACATAAATATGCTATAATCAAAAGAGGTGACAAAAATGTTTGAATATAAAAATATTAAAATAAATTATATTAGATATGGAAATAAAAAAGGTGATGCACTAGTTTTACTCCATGGATGGGGTCAAAACATTCAAATGATGAAAATGATTGGTGACAAATTTCCTAAAAATGATATCCTAATTATTGACCTTCCAGGGCATGGAAAAAGCGAAGAACCTAAAGAACTATGGACTTTAAATGACTTTGTAGAATTAATCCATGAACTTATCAAAAGTTTAAATATAAAAAATCCTATTTTAATAGGTCACTCATTTGGCGGGAAAATAAGTTTAATATATGCAAGTAAATACGAAACAAAAAAACTAATATTATTTGGAAGCCCTTTCAAAATCAAAAAGAATCCCAACTCATTAAAAGTAAGGCTTTTAAAAAAAGCAAAAACATTACCTGGTATGAAAAAATTATCAGAAATAGCAAAAAAACATATGGGCTCAGAAGACTACAGAAATGCAAGCCCAATAATGCGAGAAATTATGGTTGAACACGTAAATACCGATATAACAGATTATGTAAAAAAAATAACCTGTCCTACTATAATAATATGGGGAGACAAAGATGCTGCAGTTCCATTAGAAGATGCCTACGAATTATCTTCTTACATCAAGGATTCAGCAGTTATTGTTTATGATGGATGTACACATTATGCTTATTTAGAAAGATTAGGACAGACAATAAGCATAATTGAAAGTTTTATAAAAGGTGATGCACATGAATAAAGAATTTATTTTTTCAGCAATAATATATTTGATCTATATTTTTCTAAGAAGCAAAGAATCACTTCACATGCTTCAGCAAAACAAATACAATAGAAAAAAAACATACTTAAAATGGTTAGTTAAAAACATAGACAAAAGTTTTAAAAATCCAAGTATTTTATTTATAATAATTATCTTATTTATTTTTACAGAAAATCAAATAATTATTACTGCTGGCTTTAACTTAATATACATGATTTTAATATTAAACATATTAAATAAACAAGAGCAGAATAAACTACCATTAAAATATACATCAAGAATGAAAAGATTAGTATTTACAAATATGCTTATGCACATTATACCAATTATAATTATGAGCTTATATGTAAATGAAAAAACCTTAGTATACTATTATTTAGGCTTAGGATTAATTGCTTTTTTAAATTCAATATATATTTTACTAGCGTTATTAATCAACACACCAGTAGAATCTTTAGTAGGACTTTATTATAAAAAGAAAGCTACTCATAAAATAAAAAGCATGCAAAACCTAAAAGTAATAGGAATAACAGGAAGTTACGGAAAAACAAGCAGTAAAAACATATTAAATGATATTTTAAATATAAAATATAACTCAATGCCAACGCCTAAAAATTACAATACGCCATTTGGACTTATGATTACCATAAATAACTTTTTAGATAAATTTACAGATATTTTCATTGCCGAAATGGGAGCTTGCCAAGAACATGACATAGAAGAATTATGTGATCTAGTTCATCCAAAATATGGAATAATTACAACAATTGGCGTTGCTCATCTAGCAACATTTGGTTCAAGAGAAAACATTCAAAAAACAAAATTTGAACTTATTGAAAATCTTCCGGAAGATGGCATGGGAATACTTAACGGTGATGATCAGTGGCAAAGAAGTTATAAAATAAAAAACAAATGCCAAATCAAATGGATAGGTATTGATAGTGATGATCTTGATGTTAAAGCCACTGATATCAAACTTACTAAAGACGGAACAAAATTTAATATAATTTTTAAAAACGATAAAAATAAATACCCATTTGAAACGAAGCTATTAGGTTACGCGAATGTTTATAACATCCTAGCCGCCGTTGCCCTAGGAAAAGAATTTGGAATGACTATTGAACAGCTAAAAGCCGGAGTTTCCAAAGTTAAAGCTGTCGAACATAGACTAGAGCTTAAAAAGAAAGGTGATATTACCTTTATCGATGATGCATATAATTCAAATCCAACAGGTGCTAAAATGGCCTTAGATGTTTTAAAAATGATGCCTGGAAAACATATAGTAGTAACCCCAGGAATGATCGAACTAGGCGATGAGGAATATCAAAAAAACAAAGAATTCGGTATGCAAATAGCTGACAGTGCTGACGAAGTAATCCTAGTTGGAAAAAACAAAACAAAGCCGATAAAAGAAGGCCTAGACGAAAAAAAATTCAATGGAAATAAAATTCACATTATTAATGATGTTTTAGAAGCTTTTGACTTAGTTCAAAAAATAAAAAAAGGCGAAACATACGTCTTGTTAGAAAATGATTTACCAGATATATTTAATGAGAAGTAGGAGGAAATAAAATGAAAATAAAAGTAGGAGTAATTTTTGGTGGTGACTCTGTTGAACACGAAGTAAGTATTATTTCAGCTCTGCAAGCGATGGAAAATATAAATGAAAACAAATATGAAATAATACCAATATACATAAGTAAAGACCGCCATTTTTACACAGGAACCTGTCTAAGAGACATGGATACATATAAATATTTCGAAAGCATGAAAAAATATACAAAAGAAGTAACCTTAACCAGAATAAAAGATACTGTAACGCTTCAAAAAGTAAAAGGAATATTTGGCAGAAATGTTACCGACATTGACGTTGCTTTCCCAATTGTTCACGGAAAAGGTGTTGAGGATGGAAGTTTGGCAGGTTATTTAGAAACCCTAGGACTCCCGGTAGTTGGACCAAACGTTTTAGGAGCAGCTTTAGGACAAGACAAAGTCGTTTTAAAACAAGTCTTAGAAGCAAACAATATCAAAACCCCAAAATATATATGGTTTTATGATAGTGAATATAGCCTAAACAAAGAGGAAATATTAGATAAAGCCGAAAAACTAAAATATCCTGTAATAGTAAAACCAGCAGGGCTTGGCAGTACAATTGGAATATCTGTAGCCCATAATAGAGAAGAACTAAAAAGCTCAGTTGATACAGCTTTAGAATATGAAACAAAAATTTTAATTGAAGAAATGATTCCTAATCTAATCGAATTAAACTGCGCTGTTGCCGGTAATTATGAATTTGGCGAAACAAGTTTAATTGCTGAAATGAAAATGAAACATGAGCTTCTAACATTTGAAGACAAATATCTAGGTAACGCTAAAAAAGGCAAAATCAAAGGAGCAAAAAACCCGGGTTCAATGTCAAACAGCGAATTTGAAGTTCCCGCAAACATTCCAGAGAAAATGACAAAACAAATATATGAACTTTCAAAACAAGTTTTCAAAGTTTTAAATTTAAAAGGAGTTTGCCGTATTGACTACCTAGTAAATGAAAAAACCGGTGATATTTATGTTAATGAACCAAACACAATTCCAGGCTCACTTTCATTTTACTTATATAAACCAAAAGGCAAAGATTACAAAACATTAACAGACGAATTAATTACAACCGCCATTAAAGATTATAAAAACGAAAAGAGAAAAACATCTAGCTTTACATCTAATATATTAAGTAATTATAATGGAACAAAAGGATTTAAAAAAGGCGCAAAATAAAGGAGGAAAATATATGGAAGATTATAAAGAAACCTTATTAATGCCACAAACAGAATTTAAAATGCGTGGTAATTTGGCTGAAAATGAGGTATTACAAAGAAGAGCTTGGGAAGAAATGGATTTATATAATTTAATAAAAGAAAAAAACAAAGGAAACAAACCATTTGTTTTACATGACGGCCCACCATATGCCAACGGAAACATTCATCTAGGTCATGCATTAAATAAAATTTTAAAAGATTTCATAAATAGATCTAAAATAATGGAAGGATATTACGTTGACTTCATCCCAGGCTGGGATACCCACGGACTTCCAATCGAACAAGCAATAACAAACAGTGGTGTAAATAGAAAAGAAATGAGTGTTGCCGACTTTAGAAAATATTGCTATGATTATGCCTTAAAACAAGTAGACACTCAAAGAGAAGATTTTAAAAAACTAAACGTTTTAGCTGATTGGGATCATCCTTATATTACTTTAAGCAAAGAATACGAAGCTAAACAAATAGAAGTGTTTGCCAAAATGGTTCAAAAAGGTCTAATATTTAAAGGATTAAAACCAGTATATTGGTCACCAAGCAGTGAAAGCGCCTTAGCCGAAGCTGAAGTTGAATATAAAGACAGAAAAGACCCATCAATATATGTTCCTTTTACTGTTGAAGAAGGAAATGATAAAGTAAGTAAAGGCGATAAACTAGTAATTTGGACTACAACCCCATGGACCTTACCAGGTAATACTGGAGTTTGCGCTGGAGCCAACTTTGATTATTCAAGAGTTAAGGTGGGTGAAAATATCTACGTAGCTGCAACAGAACTCGTAAAACCATTGATGGAAGAATGTGGCTTTGAAAACTATGAAATAATAGACACATTTAAAGGTGAAGAACTATTAAATGTAAAATATAAACATCCATTTATGGATAGAATAAGTCCAGTTGTAACAGCTGATCACGTTACCCTAGATACTGGAACAGGATTAGTCCACACCGCACCAGCTTACGGTGTTGACGATTTCAATGCCGGAAAAGCGTACAATCTAGAAATGATTAATGGTGTAAATGACCAAGGATATTTGACAGAAGAGTCAGGCATGTTTAAAGGATTATTTTTTGAAGATGCAAATAAAGAAATAACTAAGTGGCTAGATGAAAACGGCTATTTATTAAAATTAAAATTTATTACCCACTCATATCCACACGACTGGAGAACAAAAAAACCAATTATCTTTAGAGCAACAACCCAGTGGTTCTGTAGCGTTGATAAAATTAAAAATGAAATCCTAGACGAAATTGAAAATAACGTTAAGTTCCATACTGAATGGGGTAAAACTAGGATGCATAATATGATTGAAGGTAGAGGAGACTGGTGTATATCAAGGCAAAGAGCCTGGGGGGTACCATTACCTATTTTCTATAATGAAGATGGTTCTGAAATCCTAGACTATGATGTCATGATGCACATAGCTAAATTATTTAGAGAACACGGTTCTAATATTTGGTTTGAAAAAGAAGCTAAAGAATTACTTCCAAAAGGATATACCAACCCAGCTAGTCCAAACGGTAATTTCACAAAAGAAAAAGATATTATGGATGTTTGGTTTGACTCAGGAACTTCATTCGCCGGAACCCTAATTGAAAGAAATATGCCATTTCCAGCAGACGTTTACATAGAAGGATCAGACCAATATCGTGGATGGTTTAATTCATCTATCATATGTGGAGTAGCTGCATATGGCAAAAGCCCATATAAAGAATTGCTATCCGCAGGATTCATAGTTGATGGTAAAGGCCTTAAAATGAGTAAATCAGGCACGAATTCAGTATCACCACTTGAAATAGTAAATAAACAAGGATCAGACATCTTAAGGCTATGGGTAGCTAGTGTCGATTACACAGAAGACGTTAAATTTAGTACAGACCTTCTTAACCAAGTAGGAGAGGCTTACAGGAAAATAAGAAATACATATAGATTTATATTAGGAAATTTATTTGATTTCGATCCTGATAAAGAAATGATTCCATATGATAAAATGCCTTCAGCTGATAAATATACATTAAATACCCTAAATGAATTAGTAAAAAATGTACATAAAGAGTATGATAATTATAACTATGATGAAATTTATAAATTAATTAACAACTACGTTAATAACTTATCTAATTTCTATCTAGATTTTACTAAAGATATTTTATATATTGAAGAAGCTGACAGTTTAGAAAGACGTAGCGTTCAAACCGTATTATACAAAATTTTAAAAGGACTAATTACCTTACTCGCACCTATCTTACCTTATACATCTGAAGAAGTATATAAATTAATGCCTGGTAAAAAAGAAAAAAGCGTTCATTTAGAAAACTTCCCAGAAGTAGAAGAATATAAAGATAGCGAAGAACTTAAAGAAATGTGGGATATCTTCTTTAGTATCAAAGATGATGTTTATAAAGCTTTAGAAGAAGCCAGAAACGAAAAAATAATTGGTAAATCTCTAGAAGCAAAAGTATACTTAAATTTAAGAGATGAAGATAAAGAAACTTTAAAACCAATTATGTCTAATTTAAAACAATTATTTATTGTTTCAGACGTAGTTATAACTGCCGAAGAATTACCAAAATATGAATATTCAAAAGTAAAAATCCAAAAATTTGAAGGCGAAAGATGTGAAAGATGTTGGAACTACTTTAACGCTGAAGATTTAACAGATCACTTATGTCCTAGATGTCAAGTTGTAATAGAAGAAAAGAATTAGAAAAACTAATTCTTTTTGTTTTTAATAAATTCCCTAAGCATCTTTGTTAAAGCTCTTTTTTCAATCCTTGAAACATAGCTTCTCGAAATCCCCATTTCTTTAGCAATTTCTTTTTGCGTAACTTCATTTTCACCATTAAGCCCATATCTTTTTATAATAATTTCTTTTTCTCTTGAAGATAAAACATTAAAATATTTTTTAAGTAGCTCTATACTATCTTTTGTATGAATGTCTAAAGCAAAATCAGGATTAGGAGTTTTTAAAACATCCAAAAAAGTTATCGCATTGCCTTCTTTATCAAATCCGATAGGCTCATCTATACTTATATTTTTACTGTTTTTCTTATTTGCTCTAAAAAACATAAGTATTTCATTTTCGATACACCTCGCGCAGTAAGTAGTAAGTCTTGTTTTATGCTTAAAGCTGTAACTGTCGACCCCTTTGATTAAACCGATAGTTCCGATACTAATTAAATCATCAGAATTTTCTAAATTTTGATCATACTTTTTAACAATATGAGCGACTAATCGTAAATTATGTTCAATTAACTTATTCCTAGCTTCAACGCTGCCCATACTAGCTTTTCTTATATATTCTTCTTCTTCATCCTTAGAAAGGGGATCTGGAAAAACATTATTAGAATAAGAAGCCGTAAACATATAAAAATCTTTAAAAAGACTTTTTAAAAACTTTAACATTAAAACCAACTCCCAATTAATTATATGAATTTTGATTATAAAAATAAAAAAAATATCCATACTAATCATTAAGGAGGGATATATTGACACAAAAAGAACTACTATATATTGAAGATGCCATAGGCCATGAACAAAACATAGAAAAAATATGTGAAAATACATTAAAAAATCTAACAGATGAAAAACTAATTTCATTTATGCAAAATGAGATAGAAAAACATAAGTTAATTTTAGAAAAACTATTAAAAATGTTAGAGGTGAAAGCCAATGGATAATCAAACACTAATGGATAATTACTTACTAATACTAAAAAGTACAGTTGAAGTATATGTTCATGGAACACTAGAAAGTTCAAATAAAGACATTAGAGAGCTATTAAAAGAATGCTTAAATACAACTATGAGTAGTCAGGCAGATACCTATGAAGAAATGACAAAATATGGTTGGTATCAAGTAAACAACGTTGAAAATACTAAAATAAACGAAACTTTAAATAAAGTTCAAAAATAAAAGCACGTCCATGATGTGCTTTTTATCTTATATGTATTATTAAATTAACTAACCAAGCAGCTCCCATTAAAGCTGTAATTCCAGCTAACTGAACGCAAGCTATAAAAGAAGTAAGTATTTGCCCGACATCGCCTTGATTGTCTTCTCTAAAATTAGGTGTTCCAGGCTTTCTTTTGGTTAATACTTTTCCATGTGATATTCCGCCATCAGCAATAGAGTCAGCATTAACTAAACTCTCCCTTATCTTTTTTAACTCTTCAAGCTGAACATTATCAATTTCTAAAGTTTTTTCCAGGTCATCATCAGGCTCATCAGCACTAGGCTTATTTACATCGAAAGGTAAATTTTTAGTTAAATTAAACTCATCGTCATCACTTGCAGGAGTACTATTAAAAATATAGTCAAGAGCGGCTAATTTGTCCTCGGTAACTTGTTCTTGTCTTTCTTCATCAATTTCGTTATTCATAAGAAAGCCTCCTTTATCTTAATAAAAGTATACTATAAAACAAAACTTTTTTCAATCTAATAATAAGGTATATTTACTAAAATTTACTATTTATTTTAAAATCCAATTGTTCGTAAATTTTCTTGACTAGAACCTTGTTTTTTTTATATAATTAAATATAGAAAAGGGCTGATAAAATGAGTGAAGAACAAATAAGAAATTCAAGGATTGAAATGGAATTTGTAAATCCAGCTTATGAACTTGTTGATGAAGCAATTGACTACACAATAAAAAAATACAATTATAAAGAATATGACGTAGTAAAATTAGTTATAATGCTTTATAAAGAAAATTACAAATACTTAAGCAATGATAATAATAATAGAGAAGAGTTTGTTTTACTAGATGAGTACTTTAAAAAAGAATATAATCATAACGTTATAACTTTTATAATGTTAAAAACCATAATAAATTTAAAAGGTACAAACGAATATAACATTATAATGAAAGAAATTGCCGAAATTGAAAAAATTTTAAGAACAAATGGTGGCGAAGAATCTGAAAACTTATTCTTATTATCATCCCTTATAGACAATAAGAAATATGATAATATTATGTATTTGATAGAAAAAAATATCAGTATAAAATATGCTGTAGCGATAGCCTACGATAAAATAAAAATTGACAATAAATTCTAATACCTATATAATATTCATACTTTATTAGAAAGGAAGTATTTATGGAAAATTCTAATAATGAAATTGAAAACCTGCTTGTTATATGTGCGGCTGATGAAGGAAAATTAAAAGTACTACTTAAAAAAAGAGAAAAAGAACCATATTATGGTTACTGGGTATTACCAGGAGAATTTATTGATAGCAACATTACAGAAGAAGAAAGCACAAAGCAAATATTTAACGCTTTAGTGCCATTTGACTACACATATACATTTCAAGGCGAAACCTTTAGCGACCTAAACAGATATGAAGGTAGGAGAGTTATAGCTTTAACAAACATTGTTATCACTGACAAACAACTAATTGATTTAAAAAAAGAAAAAGAAAATATCGAATGGTTTGACGTTGATGAACTTCCAAAACTTGGATTTGATCATGGAAAAATAATTGAAAAGATAAGCACAGAATTAAAATATAAAATTGCTTGTAATTATCATGACATACTTATATATCTATTTCCTAGTGACTTTACTTTATCAGAACTACAAACATTTTATGAAAGCATGGTAGGAGAAGAAATAGATAGACGAAATTTCAAAAAAAAGATTACTACCTTAAATCTAATAACTGATACTGGTGTTAAAGACACATTAAGTGGTGGAAGACCAAGCACACTATATAAATTTAACATTGAAAGTATGAAAGGAACAAGATTATGAAAAAAGAACCATGGGGTATAAAAAAACTTTTAATTACATTAATTATTATATTTGTTATCTTTGTAATATTTGCCCTAATTTTTAAAGGCGTTGTAGGTATTTTTAGAAAAGACAAGAAAGAAGAAAAGAAACCAAAAGAACAAGCTGAAAAAATAGACACAGAAATTTATACATATAGCGATTTAGAAAATAGAATAAAATTAGGTGCGACGAGATATCAAAATGATAATTATCAAGGAACGCTAGAAAGTAGCGAAACCTGGATATTAAAATATAATAATTTAAAAGAAGCAGGATACATGCCTTCAAAATTAATAGATCCAAAAGATCACGACGAATGTGACGGATATGTTAAATTTATAAAAACAGAAGCTAAAATAACATATATACCATATATAAAATGTGGTGATAATTATCAAACTAGCGGATATGATGCCTCATATTTGAAGTAAATTGACAAAAATAAATTTTCGTGTATAATATGTAACCCAGGAGGGGAAAATATTATGAAATTAGATAATTCAAAAAATAATGGTATGCTTGTTGGAAAAAGCTTACACATGCAAAATTTATGTGAAATATGTTTGTATTCATCATGCATAGAATGTCCTTCAAGACGTTCATCAGCTGAAGAAGACTGGCATGACTTTTCACAAGTAATAGAAGGTGCCAACACTGCTGGTGGGGTTAAAGTTTTCGAATGTAAAAACTTTACTAAAAGACCAGTTAATAGGGTAAAAGCAGAACCCGCAAGCTTTGAATGGGACACCAGAACTAAAAGTTATGTAAAAGTTTTAAGAAAACGCAATAAATAAACAAAAAATATTGACATATTATTTATTAAGTGATATATTTAATATGCTTTTAATCAAAGGTTTACTTTCATTAGTAAATCTTTAATTAAATATAAAAATGAAACACCTGGATGTGTGTAATGAAAGGA
>CAMNJS010000026.1 GCA_946541645.1 uncultured Bacillota bacterium
GCAAACATATGACTCATGTTTGTTATAATAGGTTCTTTATTTTCTCCCTCTCCAGTTGTTGTGATAAAGTTTTCAAGATTTATTGATGTTACATTATTAAAGCCATTAAATAAGTAACTTGAATCAGCGTTTGCAATTACACCGCCATCTCCACCTATGTGAAGTGTATTACCGCCTGTTACCCAGGCCATTACGGACTCATCGTTTTTGTCTGACACATCCCATGATTGTACATTTCTTGGGATTTCTAAATTATTTTCAAAAATAATGCTTGTTATGCTTGCTTTATCTATTCCAGTGCTGCCCATTAATGTAGAAGATTCATCAAATGCTTTTATTAAAGGTATTAGTCTTTCTTTGGCAACATTTACAGCAATAGTTGCATAATGCCCATTTTTAAATTTAGCGATTAGTCTTCCTTCATTTTGAACATCTGTTGTATCTACTTTTTTTATGAAATTTTGCATGTCTCCTTCAAGAGCCGTCATATTCTTTTTTATTTCTTTTATGTTAGAGTTTGTGTATATTGCATATTCAAGGCCTATTGCATTTCCAATCTCGCTGCATAAGTTTTTTTCTCCGTTAATCACAAAATCATTAGTACATTTATTCTCATTATATATGTAAAAGAAATTTTTGCCTTCTAGCTGAGTATTTAGGGTATTACTAGTATTTTCATGAATTTTAAGGTAATCTGCGAGTGAGCCTAAACTATATATATCTTCTACGCTATTATATATATAACTAGTTTTGTAATTTGACACTATATTTCTAAACTGAACAAAAAGAAACATTAATACTGTTAAAACAAAAGTCGAAACAATTAATGATTCGGCAAGTAAGAAACCCCTATTATTCATTTTTGACATAAAATTTCACCTTTTTCAATTGTTTTTATCTTAAATATATTATATAATATATTCAGGATAAAATCTAGTCCTAACTTTTAAGGGGTTGATAAAATGATTAGAACATTTGATTTTCAAAAGGTTCCTATAGTAGATATATTAAATGATATTTTAGTTGATTCGGCTAAAAGAGGTGCGAGTGATATACACTTTGATCCTCAGGCAAATAGATTATTAATTAGAATTAGGGTTGATGGTCTTTTATATGATTATGCGGAAGTTCCTAATGATGTTAAAAATTATTTGATTACGCGTATTAAAACTGTTGCTAGATTAAATATTACCGAATCTAGGCTTCCTCAAGATGGAGCTATTAAAGCTACTTTGCAGGGGGTTGATTTGGATTTGCGTGTTTCTTCATTGCCGATAAGTAATGGCGAAAAAGTTGTTATTCGTATTTTGGATTATACTATGAGTATGGCAGGTCTTAATGAGCTTGGCTTTAGTGAAGAAAATTATAAAAAAATTCTTGAAATGATTAGCGTTCCAAATGGCATTATTTTAGTTACTGGAGCTACTGGAAGTGGTAAATCAACTACTGTTTATTCTATTTTGCAGCATTTAAACACTTCCACTACTAATATAATTACTGTTGAAGACCCTATTGAAATGGATATTGCTGGTATTAACCAAGTGCAAACTAATAGTAAGATAGGTCTTACTTTCGCAACTGCTTTAAGGTCTATTTTAAGACAAGACCCTAACATTATTATGATTGGTGAGATTCGTGATACTGAAACTGCAAGGATAGCTGTCAGAGCATCTATTACAGGGCATTTGGTTTTATCTACTTTGCACACGAATACTTCACTTAATACTATTGAGCGTTTAATAGATATGGATGTTCAAAAATATTTGCTTTCTTCTGCTTTAGAAGGTGTTGTTTCACAAAAACTTGCTAGAAAATTATGCGATCACTGTAAAACTAAAAGACAAACAAGTAATTATGAAAGAGAAATATTTAAAACTGTCTTAGGGTATGATGTTTTAGAAATATATGATGCTGAAGGATGTCAATACTGTAATGATGGATACCGTGGGCGCGTTCCAATTCATGAAGTATTAAGAATTAATCAGAAAATTCGTGACGCTTTAAGTGACGATGTTCCTAAAGATAAATTAAGAGGCTTAGTTTACGGGGAGTCTGATGTTATAACGATGCTTCAAGATGGTTTGCAGAAAGTTGTTAAAGGTCTTACAAGTTTTGAAGAAATTTTAAAAATCATTGAGCTTGAAGATGATGATCAGCTTAGTGATAAAAGTGCATTAAAAGAAGCTATTAGTGAAACTAAAGCTGTTATGGCTGCCCATAATGGTAACAAGGATGGCTTAAATAATCAATTATAAAGTAAAAGCTAAGAATAAATCTTAGCTTTTAAAAACTCTTATTTCTTTAGAAACTACTTCTTTAAATTTACCTTTGGCTACAGTGTTTATTTTAGTTGTAGATTTTGGAACTAGATTTCCAATATTTGCTTTTAGGCTTATGACTACATTTCCATCTTTGTCTTTTAAATCTATATAAACTGCATCTATTTCATTTTCTTTATCGCTAATGTTTGTAACGTCGGCTGAAAAAGTGGTCATATTGTTTTTGTCAGTTATTAATGAAATATTTGTAAATTTTAAATTTTCAAATATTTCATCTTTTATAATGTCTTTACTATTATGTGATACTTTGGTATCTTTTTTTACTTCTGGTTTTTGATTTTTATACCACATTGGAATGATTAATAATATGGCTAATAGTGCCATTAACATTATTTTAATTTTTGAATCATTTATCATTTCTTTGGTATTTGTTTTTTTCATATATACCCCTACTTTCTATTTATATTATAGATTATTTCTGTCTTTATTTCAAGGTATACAATTTGTTTATATGAATTGTTTTAGTTTTTCTGTGTACTCTTCACCAAACTTTTTAAATTCTTTGGCCATATTTAATATGTCTTTATCTATAAAATTTGCAAATGTTGATATTCTTTTATCTATTTCGAGATTTCCCATAGTTAGTCCCTGAATTAATGTACTGGCCATACTAGCATCACTATTGTCTTTTTTTACTTCCATTTTTATATTCATTTTACTCATTATATCCGCCATTATTCCGGCAGTTTTTGGTTCTTTTTTATATTTTTTTAAAAGTTTGGCACTTTGTTTTTCAAATTTTTCATATTCTTTGCAGATGTTTTCTAATGTTTTTTTGATTTTATTGTCTTTATCTTTTAAAGCTCTTAATAAGTCTTCACTGCTGCTGCGTCCCATATTACTTGCTTTATGTATATATTCTAACATTTCTAAATTTTCATCCATAATATCATCCTTTCAATGGTTATTATGATTCTTTTTTCCATATATATACAAAAAAACTAGATAATTCTAGTTTTTAAACGCAAGTATAACCACCATCTATCGGTAAAATCACTCCTGTTACATATGATGATTCATCAGCAGCTAGGAAAATTGCACCAGAGTTTAATTCTCCAGAATGTCCATATCTTCCCATTGGAACTGTTTGTTTCATGTAATTTGTAAAATCTTCGGTGTTTAAAACTGCGCTTGTAAGTTCTGTCTCAAAATATCCTGGACATATGGCATTACAGGTTATATTATATTTTGCAAGTTCGGCAGCGACTGCTCTAGTAAAGTTTACTACGCCACCTTTTGATGAATGATAGGCTACTGTATTTAAGGCGGTATTGCCGACAAGGCCATACATTGATGCAATATTTATAATGCGGCCGTAGTTATTCTTTTTCATGATATTTGAAAATGCTCTTGTGACTTTAAATACAGAAGTTTGATCAGTTGCGATGGTAAAGTCCCATTCTTCATCGGTCATATCTAAAACTCCAGCATCTTTTGAAGATCCAGCGCAGTTTACTAGTATGTCTACTTTGCTAAATGTTTCCTCGGCTTTTTTTGCAGCTTCGTTTATTTCTTCTGTACTAGTAACGTCACATTTTATTGGTAAAACCTTTACTCCTTTTTTTTCTAATTCTTCTTTATATTCTATTAACCTTTCAATTCTTCTTGCCATTATTACTAAGTCCGCCCCTTGCTCTGCAAAGGCCATGGCCATTTGTTTTCCTAATCCTGAGCTTGCCCCAGTAATTACGGCAACTCTTCCTTTTAAATTAAACATGTTTTTTTCCTTCTTTCTTTTTTAAATATTCAATTATTGAGCTTGCGGCGTTTCGGCCAGCTCTGGCAGCCCAAGCGACTGTGCCAATATTTCCAGAAACGTCTCCACCAGCAAAGACTTTTCTTTTTGAGGTTTGCCCTTTTTTATCTATTTTTATTCGTCCATTTTTATTTAATTCTAAATTTAAACTACTCATTGTTTTCCGGTTGGCATGTGAGCCTATTGCACTTATAACGTAATCACATTCTATTTTGTGTCTAGTTCCTTTTATATTTTCGAGTAATATTTTATCATTAACTTTTTTGTATCTTGTTTTTATGAGCTCAACTCCGGTTACTTTCTTTCGTCCTAGAACTTTGACAATATTATTTTTAAAGATAAACTTTACACCGTCTTTTTTAGCAGCGTTAACTTCGTCTATGTCTGCTGTAAGGTCTTTTTCTTCTTTTCGGAAGACTAGAATCACTTTTTTAGCTCCACTTCTTTTGGCAGTTCTAGCTATGTCCATTGAAACATTGCCGCCACCTATGATTAATACGGTTTTATCTTTATAATCTAATTCTATTTTCTTTTCTAGAAATTCATTGCCTCCATAAACACCTTTTAATTTTTCGCCTGGTATTTTCATTTTGTTTGACATATTTGCACCGATTCCAATAAATATGGCGTCATATTTGCGTTCTAAATATTCTAAACTGATTGTTTTTCCTAATATTTCGTTATATTTAACGTCTATACCAAGGTCAATTATTCTGCTTACTGTATTTTGGGTAATTTCTCTCGGTAATCTAAAGCTTGGAATCCCATGATAAAGAAGGCCTCCTAAGTAGTCATGTTTTTCATATATTGTAACATTTATACCGTTTTTCTTTAGAAAAGCTGCGCATGTTAGACCGGCTGGTCCTCCGCCTATAACAGCAACATGATTTGTCGCTTCTTTCTTGCTTCTTATTTTCCAGTTGTTTTTTATGGCTAAATCACCGATAAAGGCTTCAAGTTTTCCTATTTTAACTGGCTGTTTTTTTATCTCACGCTGACAGGCACCTTGACATTGTTTTTCGTGAGGACAGATTCTTCCGCAAACACTTTCTAAAACTGTTGTTTTTGAAAGTATGTTATAAGCTTCTTTATAGTCATCTTCTTTGATGCATTTTATAAAACCTTTAATGTCATTATCTAACGGGCAGCCCACAATGCACCCTGGTTTTATACATGCTTCACATCTACTTGCGATTTCTTTTATTTTTTGCATTTGGCCACCTTTACTTTCTTAAATATATTTTTCACCATATCCTCTTTTTAGATATATGGCATACCATGTGTGTACATAAATAGTCATTATTATAAATAAAGTCCAACCAATTATTGGGATTATAATAGCTATAATCCAAAAATATGGATAGGCATAATATTTATCAAATGGAACTTTTAATTTTTTACAAACAAGACATCCTGACTGGATATAAAATATCATAAATAGGATAATCCCAGGAGCAATTCCGCATAAAGTGCTTAATAGCCAGTAATATTTGTTACTATACCAAGCGTCTTTACTATATACTTTTAGTTTTTTGGCAACATAAAAAGTAAATAGCCCTAGTGTTATGAGATTCAAAAATAAGCACAAGAGGTAATTTTTTCTTTTTAATATTTTCATATATAACAAAAAAGATATTTAATATCTTTTTATTGACAAGAACCTTCTCCAGGGTGTGCCCCTTCGACGTATTCCTTGTCTATTAATTTACATGAAGATTTTGTCATTGAATCTTGAACGTATCCTCCTAGTAATCTAACGACGCTTACTACAATAACACTAATAACCGCAATAATTAACAAATATTCAACAAGTGCTTGTCCTTTATTATTTAACTTCATATCATAGCCTCCAAATTATTTTATACCATAATTATAATTTAATTTGTATAAAAAATCAAGACTTATTTATTTTTATGTTAAAAAATGTTATATTTATGTTGGTGATAGTATGAATATAAAATATGCGGATACTTTTTTTAAAAGGTTTAAAGGTTTGATGTTTGTTAGAAATTTTGATTATATTTTAAAACTAAAGTGTAATGGAATTCATACTTTTTTTATGAAGGTTAATATTGATGTTATTCTTACTGATAAAAATAGTAAGGTGTTATATATTTACCGTAATTTAAAGCCTTGGAAAATAGTTTTACCTAAAAAAGGGGTTGTTTTTACTTATGAAATGCCAGCTGGTTTTCTTAAAAATGTGATGGTTAATCAGGTATTAGAAAAGTGAGTGTTACTCTGGATAAACACTCACTTGTTTTTTATCTTTTCCTAAACGTTCGAACTTAACGATACCCGTTATTTTAGCAAATAATGTGTCATCTTTACCGATGCCAACATTTATGCCTGGGTAAATTTTAGTTCCTCTTTGACGATATAAAATAGATCCACCGCTAACTACTTCTCCATCAGCAGCTTTTGCCCCTAATCTTTTAGATTCAGAATCTCTACCGTTTTTTGTTGAACCTTGTCCTTTTTTATGGGCAAAAAATTGAATATCTAATTTCATCATCATAAACTACACCTCCTCGATTTGTATATTTTTTTTATACTGCGAATTTAATTCTTTTAATAGATTTATCATGTTTGAAATTAAAGCATCGACTTCTTTTGTATGTTTTAATATATCTATTTCAATTGAGCCATCTGCTTTATTATATTTTATAGCTTTGTCATCAATACTTAATATACCATTAATACTTGTAATTACAATGCTTGAAAGAGCCGCACATACAATATCTTTCCCGTAATCATCATACATCGCATGACCTTTAATTTCAATGTGGTTTTTACTTATTATTATTTTTGTCATTATTTTGCTAATTTAGTAATTTCAACTTTAGTATATGGTTGACGATGTCCTTGAGTTCTACGGTATTTTTTCTTTTGTCTATACTTGTATACTTTTATTTTTTTACTTTTACCTTGTTTTAATACTTTAGCTTCAGCTTTAGCACCTTTAACTAATGGGGTACCAGTAATTCCACCGATCATTAAAACTTCATCAAAAGTAACAGTATCGCCTGCAGCTGCATCTAATTTCTCAAGATATAAAACGCTGCCTTCTTCGACATAATATTGTTTGCCGCCTGTTTTAATTACTGCTTTCATATTAAACCTCCTTTATAATCTAAGACTCGCCATAAAGGTAATATTTAAAATATTTTTAAGACCTCTTCTGCGCGGTTGTAGAGGAAGCTCTACACAATTAAAGATTTTACCATGTTTTTCTAGTAAAGTCAAACTTTTTCTTAAGAATTTTTCTTTCGGTAAGATAGTTTTCACCGTCATAAAAAATATGTTTATAATCTCTCTTCATTTTGTTTGTGTTTAATGATTTTATTATTTTTATTTTTTTAAATTTAAAGTTATAAAGATACCTTTCTAATAGAAATTTATTAAATGTATTTTTGTGGTTTTTGTATTCTTCTATTTCTTTTGTCAAAATAAGCATTAATATTAGTATTAATATTAAGTTGAAATTAGTTTTTATTACGATAAATATTATAAAAACAAATGATATATATAGGGTTATTAGGTGACTTTTTTTAAAACTTATAAGTTTGTTTAAGATAATATTTAAAAATTTTGATCCATCTAAGGGCCATATTGGGAGAAGGTTAAATAATAGGAGCGATACGCTATAATTTAAGGTTATTTCTGATGATGTAAAGCTATTAAATATTAGCTGAAATATAGGGCCAAATATCAGTATTAAAAGCTCTTCTTTTAACGGTTTATTTATTTTTTCGTTAAAAATAGTTAAGGCTCCAAATGGCAAAATAATTATTTTTTTGATATTCCATTTTAGAAAAATGGCTGCCAAAATATGTCCTATTTCATGGATAATAGTTATTTTACTAAATATTAAAAAGCCTTTAAAATTGCCGGTTATAGCACATATAAAGGCAGTAAAAAAATAAAATGGGTGAATTTTAAATATATTTTTTATAGTCAAGTGGTTTTCCGCCTTTAGTAAATTGTAGTATTAGTTCTTGGTTATTGACTTCTCCTATGATACTTCCCTTTTTTAAGTAATCATACATGCTTACTTTAATATCTTTTAGATTCGAATACCATATATCAACTTCATCCGCGCCTTCTATTATTACGGTCTTTCCGTGGCCTTCTTTTTCCCCGGCAAATATGACTATTCCGCTATTTAAAATTGGCACAGCATAATTTTCTTCAACTTTTAGCTTAACACCATCATTATATTTTTCTAGCTTGCTATACTCTATTTTTTCTTCTGATACGAGGGCGGTTTGTTTGCTTCCGGTAAGTGGAAGAGATGAACCGAAATATTTCTCATAAAGGGCGTTTATTTTAGCGAATTTTAAGTTGTTTTGAAAGATATTTTTATAAATGAAGTCCCTAGCGTTCTGATTGCTTTTTAAGAAGATTAAGCCAATAAGAACAAGAATTATGCATACTAAAATTTTACTTATGAATTTTGAAAATTTATTTGGTTTTTTCATTTTTTTCATATTATCACCAATATTATTTTATTTAGATATTCTTAATTTTAGAACTTTTACATATAATTAACTGGTGAAAGAATGAAAGTTATAGATATTTTGAGGGCTACTTCGGGTAAAATTAGTGATGAGTCTATACTTGATGAAAAAATAAGTGAGATAAAAATAGATAGTCGCGAAGTTTGTTCTGGCGACGTTTTTGTCGCTATAAAAGGAAATAAATTTGATGGGCATGATTTTATAGATGAGGCATTAAGAAATGGGGCTTTACTGGTTATATGTTCTAAACATATGAATAGTAAAATGTCTTTTATTGAAGTTACTGATACTACTCAGGCTTTAGGGATGATTGCAGGTTATATAATTAGAAAATATAAGCCCACCACTATTGCCATTACTGGAAGCACGGGGAAAACAACAACAAGAAATTTAATTTATCACTTATTTAGTCATAAATATAAATGCTTAACTAATGAAAAAAATTATAATAATAAAATAGGTGTTCCTCTTACGGCTTTTAAGCTTCGTAAAGATGTTGATTTTTTGATTTTAGAACTTGGGATGAATCATCTCGGGGAAATTTCATATTTATCAAAGATGATAAAACCTAATTGTGCGGTAATTACTAATATCGGTTCTTCACATATTGGCTTTTTAAAAAGCAAGGAAAATATTTTGAAGGCGAAACTTGAAATATTGGATGGGATGAAGGATAATCTTTTGTTTATAAATGGATCTGATTTATTACTTAAGAATTTAAAAGGCATTAATATTATAAGTTCTGGCGAAGGGCCCAATGATTTGCAGGCTTATAATGTATGTGGTAATTTATTTTCCTCTTCTTTTAATATTAGGCTTAAAGGAAGTGAGTATTTAATTGAGGTTAATCTTCCCTATCATTTAATTAGTGATGTTTTGCTATCTATTAATGTGGCACTATATTATGGTATTGATATAAATGAAATTATAGAGCGTCTAAAGACTTATAAAACATTTGATAAAAGAATGAGCATTTTAAAGGATATTAATAATAATACTATTATTAATGACTGTTATAATTCTTCGTTTGAGTCTTTAACTGGTGTTTTAAAGTTGCTTGATGATGATAGTAAAAAAATATTAATTTTAGGTTCTATTAAGGAGCTTGGAGAATATAGTAAGAAAATCCATGCAAGTCTTAAGCCTTATTTGGATAAAATTAAGAACAAAAAATTAATTCTTGTTGGAAAAGAAATGCGAGACATTGGTGTTGATGCTTTATTTTTTAATAATTATAGCGAGGTAATTGATTATTTGAGTGATTTTGATGTGCGTGATACTTTAATTCTTATAAAGGGGTCAAGAAGTTTGAAGCTTGAAAATATATATAATTATTTTATAAGTAAAAAAGCTCATTAGTATGAACTTTTTTTTATATTAAATTTTTTGCTTATAGTATCTGTTATAAATAGTAGAAGCAAAGCGTATATAATATTTATTAATAGTGAATTATAAATTCCTTTTAATAATGTGTGATAATTAAAAATTAGATTACCGGTAATCACCATTAAAAAATATGTTATAATTCTAAATATAACAATTAATATTACTGTAATAATTACTAAATTTAAATAATTATCTGAAAGAATTCTCATAAGGAAAGTAACCATGTAACTTATAAGTAGAAACATGAATGCGTAGTATATTATAGTGTCTGTATATACGATGTCGTAGATAAGTCCTAAGAAAAATGCATACTTATAGTATTCTCTTTTGTTTCCGTTAAAATACGGATATACTATTACTAATGATACTAGCGTAAATAGTGGGGCTAAAATGCCATTAACTGGTAAATAATTTGAAAGTATTCCTTCTAAAATAAAGGATATAATTATGATAGCTACTTTCATTTTTCTTCCCTTTTTAGAACAGTAACATAGTCTATATCATTAAAATTAACTGATGATTTAACCTTCACAACTTTTGATAAATCAAAGTTATCTGTAACAATTTCTTTTACTTTACCAATTAACAAGCCGCTTGGAAATGTGGTTCCCATGCCAGTTGTTACGACATCGGAGTTTTCTTTTATTTGGATGTTTTGGCTTATTCCTTCAACGGTATATGTGTTTGTCTTTGAATCGTATTTAGATATTAATCCGTAAACATAACTATCACCTACAGAAATTTTTACACTTATTTTGTTATCCATGTTATCGTTTGAAAGAAGTTTTACTGTACTATAGTGATTACTAACTTTTATAATTCGGCCGATTAACCCTTCGGAGTTGACTACTGCCATGTCTTTTTTTATTCCATCTTTTTTTCCTTTGTCGATGGTTACTTCTTCATACCAATATCCAACATTTCTTGAAATTATGGTTGCATTACATTCTACTTTATCACTTAATAGGTGCTTTAGATCTAGTTCTTTTTTTAATTTACTTATTTCGTTTTGAAGATTTTTGTTTTCGGATTTTATAGTATCTAATTTATCATATTGTTTTTTTAATTTTTTATATTTTTTATATAAATTGTTTTTTTCATGAATATCGTCTATTTTATTTTTAACATATCTAAATGGCGTTCCTGCAACTTTTAAAACAGTCATTCCAGTGTCTTTAATGACTCTTTCTACGGGATTTAATTTGCGATCTTTTTTTAAGGCAACGGCCAATATTACTAAGGCTAAGGCTATAACAACAATTATTAGTATTAGTAGATATCTCTTATCAAATTGCTTTTTTTTATTATACATGATGATCACCTAATAAAATTATAATATATTTTTTATTTAAAACCAACTAGATTCTGCCATTTTCTAAAAAACTATAGTAGTTTTTTTCGGAAACTATTATATGATCTATAAGTTTTATGCCGGTTAAATCCCCTACCTCTTTTATTCGTTTGGTTACTCTTATATCATCTTCACTTGGTCTTACATCACCGCTTGGATGATTATGTATGCATATTAGATAGCTAGCATTTAATTCATATGCTTCCTTAAATATGTCTCTTGGATGAACTAGCGAATGATTTACAGTCCCAATAAATATTAGTTTGTCATTTATAATGCATTTTTTCGCATCCAAATATATACTGAAGAATTGTTCTTGATATTTGTCTATTTTATCTTTATAAAAATTAAAGACGTTTTCTGGGTTTACTAGCTTTATTTTATCAATTGTTTCTATTTGCATATTAATTCTTCGGCTTAGTTCTATCAAAGCTAGGATGATGCATGTTTTTACTTTTCCTATTCCTTTTATTTTTATAAGATCGTAATATGTTAGGGTATTTATTTTATTTATTCCTCCTGCCTTACTTAGTATGCTTGTGGCAAGAGTTTTAACCGAGATATTTTTAGTTCCAGAATTTAATAATATTGCTAGTAACTCTTCATTATTTAAACTTTTCGCGCCATAGTTTATTAGTCTTTCTCTTGGCCGGTCATTAATTGGTATTTTTTTTATCTTTATATTTTCCATTCACATACTCCTCATATTTTGAAAGCACTTGATTGCATATAGTTTTTATTCCTTCCCCATCTTCTGTTTTTGCCAAAATGGTGTCATATTCTGATAATATATTTATAAAGTCAGTATCATTTAAAACTCTTTGTTTTATATATGTGTCATATCCTTTTTCTTTATAATAATTTTGAATTTTTTCGGCATTTTCTTTTTTTGAGCTAATTCCGATAAAGGCGTAATACATATTATCTTCGGTATTATATATATAACTTATAAAATCTTTCATATTATTTTCCATATTTTCTTTGTTTGAATATACTCCTCTTTGAATGTAATATATATTTTTAACGTTTTTTGAAACTGTTATTCCATCATACGATTCGTACTGATGTATGATGGAATAGGCCATTGAAATTCCTATACAAAAGGAAATAAAAGCAGGAAGAAAATATTTTTTCATTTTTATCACCAAAATTATTATAATTTTTTTGATATATTTTTTTTGTCGATAAAGTGCTTTCTAATATTAATATACTAATTTATATTTATATTTCCTTTTTTTATTAAAAAACTTTAGAAAATTTTTTCTAAAGTTTTGTCTATATTTTATACGCTTGGGCCATAATCGCCATCCTTTAAATTAGGAAAGGCGCTTGCGCAGTATGAATCTCCATCGTATGTAACTGTACACTTGCTATTTCCATATGTAACTTTAACTGATCCGGCTGGTTCGGCGTAAGCTTCGAAGCCGAAGGCACTACATGTGGTTCTTGTGAAGCCCGTGCTTGGAACGACTGCTAGTTTTTTTAACTGTCCTATTTTTTTAGTTTTGTTTAATTTTACTAAATTATTTTGATGTGCTTTATTTGATGTGTGACTTGGTTGCCCTCCATTATATTTTGGTGAGTTTGTTTCGCAGTTTTCACTGCCAAAGGCATTTAATAATATCGTTTTATTTTCATTATAATATG
>CAMNJS010000027.1 GCA_946541645.1 uncultured Bacillota bacterium
ATGCAACTGATCCTTACTGGGGTGAGGTTATGGCTTCTAATGCTTTTAATAGGGACAAAAGTTTCGGCGGCAAAGATTTTAATTCAAACACTATAGGGGTTACTAAAAAAGGCGTTAGTGGGGTAGTTGTTTATAAAGAGCCTAATACAGATTCTTATCTTTATACAATGAAAAATCCTAAAAGAAGTGATCCTGTTTATGATTTTTCGGTAAATATTATCGATAAAGTTACGAGTGATGGACAAGAATTTTATAAAATATATACTGATTTGGAAGCTGGAAATGCCCAGTTTGGATATGTTTTAGCTAATAATTTTTATGTTTCAAATGCACAGCCTATAATAAATGCATCTGATAAAACTATTACTTTAGGCACTGACTTTAATTATTTAGATGGTGTTAGTGCTTTGGATAGAGAAAATGGCGACTTGACTAGTAAAATTACTTATAGTGGTGCGGTTGATGTAAATAAAGCTGGTGATTATAAAGTAACTTATACTGTTACTGATAATAGTAATTTTCATGTGAGTAAAAATGTAAATATTAAGGTAGTTGGAAATGATGATGCTGTAATAACCGCTTCGGATAGGGAAGTATTGCAGTTTGATGAATTTGATTATATGGAAGATGTTAAGGCTAAAGATAACAGCGGTGATTTAACTGACTTTATTACCTATGAGCAAACTGTCGATGTTATGAATCCAGGTGTATATGATGTTATTTATAAAGTTAGTGGTTCAAATGGTAAAATTATTACGAAATCTGTAAAAATTACTGTTGTTAAGGACGAGCTTCCTACTATTAATGCTAGTGATAAGGAAACTGTTTTAGGCAAAAATATTTCACTTCTTGATGGGGTTAAGGCTTATGATAAGGAAGACGGGGATATAACTAATAAAATAGTTATCGAAAGTAATAATGTTAATTTTGATTCTACTGGTGAATATAGTGTTGTATATTCGGTTAGTGATAGGCATAATCAAAAGACTGTTAAGTCTATAAATGTTAGTGTTCAAGAAAAAAAATTAATTAAAGGCACGTCAGAGTTTTATTTTGATAGTTTAACCAATGTTAATGGTAATTTACAGATAAAGGGTTATGATATTATAAAAGAGGTAAATAATACTTTAGATGCTGAAATTAAATACGAATTAATTTTTAAAAATACTTTAAATGGTAATGAATATGTTCAAGCACTTTCACGAATTACAAAAGATCTTTTGCCTTATAAAGATAATGGTAAGGATTATACGTATTCTTGGTTTATTGGTGATATTGATTTTACTGATATACCTCAAGGTGATTATATTGCATATTTAAAAGCAATTTCAAATGATTATTATGTTCAAGATATTGTTAGTAATAAGCTTTTAAATGAGCAAGTTTCTAATTATTCTAAGGATGGCAAATATATTACTATTACTAATGATTATGTTAATAAAAATACTCCTGTAGTATTTTCACTTCGTAATAGTCAAATTGGTAAAAAGGAAACATCAGCTTTTACTAATCAATATAGTTTTTTAGATAATATTTTTCTTGAAGATGGAAAGCTTTATTTAAAAGGGGCTTCGTATTCTTCTGGTGTTGATTTAAGAAAAGGTGCTAATTTAGTTAGAAATATAATTTTTGAGAATCAAGATACTTTTGAGATTTATTCTTATAATTTGGGATATTTAGAAAAAGGTCCTTATGTTATTAGTCTATATGGTAGTGATAAGTTTGGTAAAGATAAAGATCTTGCTTGGTATGAAAACACTATTGATTTAAAAGATTTACCAAAAGGTAATTATACTATTTATATAGCTAATAAATCTAATATTTCTGATTTTGGCGAGTTAAAAGATATGCTTATGTATGTAGATTTTTCTAAAATTGCTAATACATATAATGGTAAAGATTATAAATTATCACTTAACAAAAATGTTCGTTATAGAGTCGAATTATCAATAAAATAGGAGATTTATCTCCTTTTTTTTATCAAAAAAAGAAGTTCGTTTGAACTCCTAACTATTTTTTACGATTTTAACTATCAAGGGGTTACAAGTACTAGCTGATTTACCATTTATTTCCCTCGAATTTAGGATAAATCCGTCGGTTCCATTATCGCTGGAAGTGTATTCACATTTTATGGCATTTCCATATTTACTTTTTAGTGTTGAACAAGTTCCTGCAGGATCGTTTGCTTTTATTTCGCTGCCATTTAGTCTGATAACAACTGTTTCGCAGTTGTTTTGATTACTGTTTGTATTTGTTTGACTATTTTGATTTGTTTGATTATTTTTTGCTTGAGCGTTTTGTTTTGCAGTAGCTATTTCAATATTTATCGTTTGTTTTTTTGATATTTCTGTACCTTCGGTAATGCTTTGTTTTATAGCGGTGTTTTCTTTCTTTTCTGATCTTGTGTTTGTAAATGTACAAGTTATTCCTAGGCTATTGCATTCTTTTTGAATTTCGGTTTTGGTTTTTCCGATAAAGTTTGGAACTTTTATTGCTTTTCCTTTTGATATATAGACGATGATTGGATTTTCTTGATTTACTGTATCATTTTCGTTTACTGAGAATTTTATTATGTTATCTATTGCTATTTCGTCATTAAATTCTTCTTTTATTTCATATTTAATATTATAAGTGGTGGCCCATGTTATAAATGAATTTAGTTCTGAGAACTTAGGCATAACTAGCTTTCCTTTAGAGAAGGTAACACTTATTTTTGTTTCTTCTTCAATGATATCTCCAGCTTTACAATTTGATGATATTATTAGTCCTTTTTTTATTTCATTATCGTATTTGTCTGAATATTCAATTTCTAAATTATTTTCTATGGCCCATTTTGTTACATCTTCATAGGTCATATTTTTTAATTCTGGGACTTTTATTTCTTTTCCTTTTGATATTGTTAGTATTATTTTGTCATTTGGACTTATTTTACTATTTTTTTGAGGGTCTGTTTTAATTATTTTTCCTCTTTCGATTTTATTTGAAAATTCGTATTTTAATTCATATGTGATTCCGTGTTTTCCTAAGTACACTTCGGAATTTAATAAGTTTTCGTTTTTTAAATCTTTTAGATTAATTGGAGTTAATTTTGATTTATCTCCTAATGAAGTGGTAACAACTAATTTATCATTTCTTTTAATTTTTCCAGTTATACTTTGTCTTATTATGATATTATTTTCTATTTCTTTATTTTCTTCAAATATAAATTGAACGTTGTTTAGATGGTTTTTGTTTATAAATTTAAGTGCATCTTCTGAATTCCAGTTTGTCATATCTGGAATAATTATTTCTTTTGTATAGTCTGGTCCTTTTGAAATTGTAAAACCTATTTCTTTTAAGTTTTTGAGTAGAGTTTTGGGTGTTTTTGTTTGATTAATTATGTTATATTTTTTTATATTGTCGCTATAGTCAAATGTTTCTTCGTGTTTAATATTATTACTTTTTGTCCAGGTAAGTACGTACGTCAAACTTTTATTGTAAAAATCTGGCAAATACTTTTGGACTGGAAGGCTAATTATATTTGAAAGGTATAATACATTAAAAATAATTGTTATTATTATTAATATGCTGGTAAAGATTGTATTACCTGATTTTTGTTTTCTGTTTTTTTTGAAGCTTATAGTAAAATTTAATATAATTAGCAGTATTAGTATGGCATTTATAATTTCATATGTTTCATCGATTCTGTTTGTGGAATCGATAATCAGAAATGCAGAAAAAATAAAAGCAAACACTAACATTATTGAAAGTATTATATTAGTAAAAAGTGGCTTTTTATTTTTTTCTTCATAAAGTATATTTTTAAGTTCTTCTACGTCATATTTTTGTTTCATATTATCACCTTACTATTTATTATACATCATTTATATTTTAGATGGTAGCTTTCTTTTATATTGTTTTACTCTTATTTACAGGGGTTTATTATTTGTTGACTTTAAAACTAGCATAAGTTATAATTTAAGTGTTGGAAAATGTTTCTAAGGAAGGGTGATATTTATGGAATTAAAAGGAACAAAAACTTTTAAAAATTTAGAGACAGCATTTGCTGGTGAAAGTGGGGCAAGAAATAAATATACTTATTTTGCTTCTGTTGCTAAAAAGGAAGGCTACCAGCAAATAGCTTCTATTTTTGAGGAAACCGCTAATAACGAAAAAGAACATGCTAAAATGTGGTTTAAGTTATTAAATGGAGGAACCGTTAGTGAAGGCTTAAAAGTATCTACTATAGAGGCTTTAGAGATGGCAGCTGGCGGTGAAAATTATGAGCATACAACTATGTATAAGGAGTTTGCTTTAACTGCTAAAGAGGAAGGGTTTAATAATATTGCTTTTCTCTTTGAAAAAGTAGGTGAAATTGAAAAACATCATGAAGAAAGGTTTAACAAGCTATTAGAGTCTGTTAAAGAAGAAAAAGTATTTAAGTCTGAAGCTCCTAAAATGTGGGTTTGTCGTAACTGTGGTCATGTTCATTATGGCGAGGAAGCACCTAAAGTTTGTCCAGTATGTGCACATCCACAAAGCTATTTTGAAGTTATGGCTGAAAACTATTAGTCCTTTTGGGACTTTTTTATTTGATATTTAATTATCTTTATGGTATGATTTAGTTAGACATTTATATAAGGAGGTAAATTAATGAAGGGAATAATTTTAGCGGGGGGTTCTGGAACTAGATTATATCCGATTACTGAAGGCACTAGTAAACAGCTAATTCCGGTTTATGATAAGCCAATGATTTATTATCCTTTATCTGTTTTAATGGAAGCCGGCATAAAAGATATTTTAATTATTACTACGCCTAGCGATCAAGAAAACTTTAAAAGGCTGCTTTCTGATGGGAAACAATTTGGCATTAATATTAGGTATGCGGTTCAGCCAAGTCCAGATGGTCTTGCTCAAGCTTTTATTATTGGCGAAGATTTTATTAATGGTGAAGCTTGTGCGATGGTTTTGGGTGATAACATCTTTTACGGTAGTGGCCTTAAGGGAATATTAAAAGAAGCTATAAAAAATACTAAGGATAATAAAGCTACAATATTTGGGTATCAAGTAAAAGATCCTCAAAGATTTGGTATTATGGAAATTGATGAGTCAGAGTCTGGCACTTATGTTTTAAGTGTTGAAGAAAAACCTAAGGAGCCAAAGAGTGATTATGCAATTACTGGCTTGTATTTTTATCCTAAAGGGGTAAGCGAGATGGCTAAGGATGTAAAACCTTCTGATAGAGGGGAACTTGAAATAACTACTTTAAATGATATGTATTTAAAACAAGGAGATTTAAAGGCTTGTCTTTTAGGTGATGGGTATACTTGGTTTGATACTGGTACTTTTGATAGTTTGCTTGATGCATCTAATATGATTAGAACAGTTGAAGATAATAGAGATAGCATAGTTTGCTCACCTGAACTTATTGCTTATAATAATGGCTGGATTAGTAGTGAACAACTTGAAGCTAGAGCTAAACTTTTAAGTAAAAATTCTTATGGTAAAAGATTAAATAAGGCGCTTATAAAAAGGAGATAATTTATGAAATTTTTAATTACTGGTTTTAAGGGACAGCTTGGGTATGATATAAATAGAGAACTTGTTAAACGTGGCTATACTGATATTTTAGCATTAGACAAAGATGAGATGGATATTACTGATAGAGATGAAGTCTTGAGAATTGTTAAGGATTATAACCCTGATGTTATTTTTCACTGCGCAGCTTGGACTGCTGTTGATAAAGCTGAAGAAATGGCAGATGCTTGTCATAATGTAAATGTAATTGGTACTAAAAATATGGTAGATGCTTCTCTTGAAGTTGGAGCTAAAATAATATATATGTCGACTGATTATGTTTTTGATGGAACTAAAGACGGCATTTATACTGAAGATGATTTAGTAAATCCTCAAAGTGTTTATGGCAGGACAAAATTTGAAGGTGAAGAAGAAGTACGTAGAAATCCTAATCATTTTATTACAAGGATTTCTTGGGTATTTGGAATTAATGGTGGTAATTTTATAAGAACAATGCTTAAGCTTTCTGACAATCATGACACGTTAAATGTAGTTGATGATCAAATTGGAAGTCCTACTTATACAGTTGATTTAGCTAGGCTTTTGGTCGATATGAGTGAGACTGATAAATATGGTACTTATAATGCAACTAATGAAGGATATGTTTCATGGGCAGATTTTGCTGAATATATTTTTAAGGTTAATAATAAGAATGTTAAGGTTAATCATGTATCTACAGAAGAGTATTTAGAATTAACTGGTACTGTACAAGCTTATCGTCCTCGAAATTCTAGACTTTCTAAAGAAAAGTTAGTTTTAAATGGATTTGATAAACTTCCTAGCTGGGAAGATGCTACTATTAGATATAGTGAAGAGCTAAAAAAAGAAAAGGTTTTAAGGAGATAATTTATGAAAATATTAGTAACAGGTGGTGCCGGTTTTATCGGCAGCAATTTTATGCATTATGAAGTTAATAAATATCCGAATGATGAGTTTGTGTGTTTGGATGCTTTAACTTATGCAGGTAATTATAATAACATTAAAGATTTAGATGGAAAAAGTAATTATAAATTTGTTTTAGGTGATATTACTGATAGAGAGTTTGTATTTAAATTATTTAATGATGAAAAATTTGATATTGTTATAAATTTTGCGGCTGAAAGTCATGTCGATAATAGTATTAAAAATCCTGAAAAATTTATTGATACTAATATTAAAGGAACTTTAGCTTTGCTTGATGCATGTAGAGAGTATGGCATAAAGAGGTATCATCAAATATCTACAGATGAGGTTTATGGTGATTTGCCTTTGGATAGACCTGATTTATTATTTACAGAGGAAACTCCTATCCATACATCTAGTCCATATTCAACATCTAAGGCTTCTGCTGATCTTTTAGTTATGGCTTACAGACGAACTTTTGGTGTTCCGGTAACTATTTCTAGATGTTCTAATAATTATGGACCTTATCAATTTCCTGAGAAATTGATTCCGGTTGTTATTTCTAAAGCTTTAAATGATGAACCTGTTCCTGTTTATGGAGCTGGCGCTAATGTTAGAGACTGGATACATGTAATTGATCATAATATTGGTGTTGATTTGATTGTAAGAAATGGCAAAGAAGGAGAAGTTTATAATTTAGGTGGGCACTCTGAAAGGACAAATTTAGAGGTTGTTAAGACTATTTTGAAACAAATGGGTAAGTCTGAGGATTTAATCACTTTTGTTGAAGATAGAAAAGGTCATGATCTAAGATATGCGATTGATTCTTCTAAGGTAGAAAATGATCTTGGATGGAAACTTACGTATAATTTCGAAGATGGTATTAAGGAAACTGTTGATTGGTATTTAAATAATCAAGAGTGGATAAATGATATTAAAAGTGGTGAGTATAAAAATGCTTATCAAAAATCTTTAAGAAAATAGGTGATATTATGGTAAAAAAAATTGAAACTAATTTACAAGATTGTTATATATTAGAACCTGATAGATTTGGTGATGATAGAGGTTATTTTAGTCCATATTTTATTCAAGAAGACTTAAATAATTTAGGTATTAAATTTGAAAGAGTTGTTCAGGCTAATCGTAGTAAGAGTTCTAAAGGTGTAGTTAGAGGCCTTCATTTTCAAAAAGATCCTAAATGTCAAGCAAAAATTGTTGAAGTAATTAGTGGGGCTGCAATAGATGTAGTTGTAGATATAAGAGAAGGCTCTCCAACTTATGGTGAAAGCACTTCAGTTTTGCTTACACCTGATAATAATAGACAATTATTTGTTCCTAGAGGGTTTGCACATGGATTTATTAGTTTAGAGGATAATACTATTTTTCAGTATTTAATCGATAATGATTATGCCCCTGAAATGGAAGGCGGTATATACTGGAATGATCCAGAACTTGGCATTGATTGGGAAGGAATGTTTAATGAATATGGCATTGATAAACCTTTAACTAGTGAAAAAGATGCTAGGCACTTAGTTTTATCAAAGAGCCCTAAATATTTTAAATATACTAAATAAGCGACATATTTGTCGTTTTTTTATTTAAATTTATGGATTTATTTAGTTATATTTGATAAAATATTATTAGAATGAGGATAAGTTTTGTGGCTGATTAAAATTTTTAGAAAGTATTAAGGTATAGCTTATGGAAAATAAGGGTATGATTTCAGTTATAATACCAACTTATAATAGGGCAAAGTTGGTAGTAAAATCTATAAGGAGCGTTTTAGATCAGACTTATAAAAATATTGAGGTTATTGTTATCGATGATAATTCTAGTGATGACACAAGGAAGCGAATTAAAAAAATTAATGATAAACGATTAAGATATTATAAATTGAGAAAAAATCATGGAGCTTGTTATGCCAGAAATATGGGAATTAATAAAGCTAGGGGAGAATATATTGCTTTTCAAGATTCCGATGATATATTTTATAAAGAAAAATTGGAATTACAATTAAATAATTTAATTAAGAATAATTCTTATTTAGATTTTTGTAAGTTGCATGTAAATGTTGATAACAATTGTTGGGAATTTCCAGGTATTAATGAAGAAAGAAATATTGTTAAAGGTAAAATATTAGATGAGCTTTGTAATGGTAACATTATCAGTACGCAAGCTATATTAGTCAAAAAAGCAGTTTTAGTTGATATTATGTTTGATGAAACGCTTCCTAGGTTTCAAGATTATGACTTAGTACTGAGAATTGCTTCTAAATATAAGATATCTTATACTAAACTGGTTTTGGCCGAGGTGTATAGGCAAAATGATAGTATTAGCGCTTCTGATGTTAAGTTAAAAGATGCTTGTTTTAAGATGTTTAAAAAGAAGTATAATTTAAATAAAAATCAGCAATTTATTTTTGAAAAAACTTTATTTTCTTTTCTTATAAAAAATGAGCGTGATAAGGTTACAGAAATAAGTGATAAATATGAAAAATTAATGTTTGAATATACTAGCTTATCTAATAATTATTCCCAATTACAGGCTAAATATGACAAATTATATGAGTGTTATAGCAATAGATTTATTATTAAAATTTCAAGATTTATTAATAGGATAATTAGACTAAAAAAATAAAAACCTTTTAAGGTTTTTATTTTTTTATCATTTTACGAAATTTTATTAATTTTTTTGTAATTTTATTATTTTTACCAAGCTTTTTTTTAATCTTTCTTCTTAAGGCAACTCTGTTAAAGAATACATAATAAAATATTTTTATTAATTTATTTCTGTTGGCAACTTGTAAGTTATAAAAATTTTGAGTTATTGATTCAAAGGTTATATCTTGTTTTTTGTTAGTTGTTAGGCAAATATCTGTCCAAATTTTTTCAATATCTATATAGTTGTTTATTGAATCTTCAAATATTAATCCTTTAAACACTAATTTGTCATATGCTTCAGATGCATGCATATAATATTCAAATGGAAGCGACATGTAATAATTTGGAAAGCATAAATCTTCTAGCATATCACCATAGTTATCTAACATATCTTTAGTAAAATTTATTGCATTTTGTTGTATTAAATCAATAATCCATTTTTCATAATAATTTATTTTATTATTTTCATAAATTGGCTTTACATCATTTATTATTTCATATTTTATACAGCTTCCTGTAAGTTCAGATAAAATATATTCTCTTAAAAGGCCGGTAAATCGTGGTTTAAAATCATAAAATGTTTTTAATTTAAATGTATCTTTTGAATAATTATATCCATCGTCGTTGTTAGTATGTATGAAGAAAGTATCTATAGGTTTTTCTAATATTGAGCTTAATGTTTTTTCTGGTTTTCCACTATAACCAATGTCAAAATTCGCTGCTTTCCCTTCGTAGAAATGCGAAAAATATTTTTTGATTGTCTCTCTATTTTTATTCATTTTTTCTTCATCAATATTCGGAATAATATTATTTATAATAAATTGTGAAAATTCAGTTTTTGTTTTAAACATTTTTTTTGTGTTGTTTGGTGTTTTTTTCATTATTGATGTTAAAATGTTATATATGTCATAAGGCGATGTGTGGTCATAAGCAAAATAATTTAGTAAACCAATAAATTCTTCTTTAGTTTCAAATGAAAATGGTAGTAGTGCCTTTCTTGAAATTGGTAGATAATTTGTTTTTATTTTATTGTTAAAATATGTTTTGAAAATTTCAAATTCTTTTTTTATTAAGTATCCATCTCTAGCCATGAATGTTAGCGAATCATAATCTAATACGTTATCATATATCCATTTTGTAACTGCGAATGTATGCATACCAAGTGCAAAATATCCGATGTACGCTGGATCACAATTAAATGTTGATTTTTCTTCAAATGATGTAAATGGATTATCAAAAAATTTGTTAGCAACTAAAGCTAATGAATTTCTGATTCCAGAATATGAAAGGAATACGCTAGAGTCAACATAGTAAGAATTGTTAGAAAAAATGCTATAAATTTTTGGCCATAAAATATCAGTTGCTTTCGGCAATTGAATACTATTAATTTTATTTTTTTGTGCATTTTGGCAGTCAGATACATAATTGTCACCAATATGGATAATTGAATGGTCTTTTTCGTTTTTAAGTAAAATTGCATACAGATTTCCAGTAGCTTTTGATACTTTTTCTTCGCTTGATAGGTATATTTTATCGATATTAATATATCCGTTTTTTTGTAAAAGTTTTTGTATAATTTCTTTTGGCATATATATATCAGAAGTTATAATAACTCGTTTGTTTAAATATTTTGCAAGATTAAATAAATTTTTCCCACTTTTTCTTGGATAACAATATTTTAATTCTAATTCAATTTCATATTGTTTTAACTCATTAGTTATTTTAGTATTAATATTATAGTTTTTTGATATATAATTATATATTTCATCTAATGTTATCTCTTCATAATTGTTTTTCTCTTTGACAATTTTTCGGCAAATATGTTCGGCTTCTTCACGAATCGTTGAAAATGATGTATTATTTTTACTTAAATCATTAAATTTTTTATTTAATAGTTTAAATAAGTCTTTAGGCTCGTAAAATGGTCTTAATATTAATGTATCAAATATATCAAAGCTTACGGTATTACTTTTAATTATTTGACAAATTATTTCTTCATAACCATTATTATACAGCGTTGTCGTGTTGTAAAAATTTGTTTGATTTTTATATTCAAAGGTTGAAATATTTTGATTTTTTTCATATAAAATGGTTAATAAATTTTCCTTTTCTTTTTTATTTAATTTTGAATTAATTACGTTGTTATACCATATTCTTAAGTATATGTTGTACCATGTTTCAAATTCATCTTTATATTTCAAATATATGTCGACTTTTTTCATAAAGTTTTTTACAAATTCAAAACTTGTAATTAAGTCATTTATGTTTTTGTTAAATTTATTGTAATTTACTTTAACAAGGGATGTAGATGAGCTATTATTAGTACAGTAATAATAATTGGCATATTCATTAAAAATGATTTTTTTACAGAAGTAAAAGAGCACAGTGGAGAATGCAAAATCTTCTGTCATTATTAGATTTGTTTTTATTTCATTATAATATTTTCTTGCCTTTTTCCATAGTTCTATTTTATATAATTTGTTCCAAATAGTGTGCCAGCGATAGTTTAAACCTCTTTGCGCAAAATAATTTTTTAGACAATTTTCGTCTAATATTTCATCAATATGAAATTCAAACAGATTATATATTCTTTGTTCATTGTTATCTTCTAATATGGTATTACTGAAGATCATATCAGCGTGTTTTTCTTCCATATCATACACTAGACTTCTGATATAGTCTATAGAAATGTAGTCATCACTATCGACAAAGCATATATAGTCACCTGTACTATTATCTGCGCCACTTATTCTGGCATGAAATAAGCCTTTGTTTTTTTCGTGAGTGATAACTTTTATTTTATTTGACTTTTTTTTATAGTTTTCAAGAATTTTTTCCATTCCGTTTGGTGATGCATCGTTAACTAAAATGATTTCTATATTTTTATATGTTTGATTTAATAAACTATCTATACATCTATCTATATATTCTTCCGTTCCGTAGCATGGAACAATAATTGATACTTTCTTATCCATGATTTCCTCCTTATTTAAGCTCTTTATAATTATAACAAAATTTTTGATTTTTTCATAATATTTTAATTAAATTGTAGCATTTTGTATTTTGTTCTGGTTATGTTATAATCAATTATGTGATAAGGTGTGAGTGTATGAAAAAAAAGTTAAGTATATTTATTATTTTTGTTTTGTCTTTTCCAATAAATGTTTTTGCATTTGAAGAACCATATGATGATGTTAATGCGAATTCTACGGTTGTTAGTGAAACTGTGGTAGAAAAAGATGCGGAATATCAATTGGAAAAAACTACACACGAAGAAGAAAATGAACTCAAATTAGATATAACAGCTGAGGCTCAAAACTCTAGTGAATTTAAATTAGATGAAACTGCTGTAAATGAGAAATTTAATTCTGATGAAGAAATTTCAAATGTCACTTTAGTAAGCAATCGGAACGGCTGGATTACTGAGAATGGTGAAAAATATTATTATGTTGATGGTACTTTATTAGAAGGATTTAATACAGTAGATGGGAAAAGATACTATTTTGAAGAAGGAAG
>CAMNJS010000028.1 GCA_946541645.1 uncultured Bacillota bacterium
CTTCACACTTTTCCTGCCACTGATACATTTCAGCTTTTCTCATCAAAACTGCACTATTACTAGTAATTTCAAATTCCGAATCAGATGCTGGCAGATTAAATGTAATTTTCCCACTAGTAGCAACTAACTTTCCTTCGTTTTCATTATCAACTTCTGTGCTACTAACATCAACATAATTTTTAAGTCCTTCACTAACACTACGAAGATTGCTAACATTATTTCCTTCATTCCACCATAATAAACCAATTCCAAGTAAAAGTACTAAAAATCCGCCGGCAATTGACCCGCCTTTTTTCTTCATAAAAACACCTCTCTTTATTCTCATAATACTAAATTTATTTTTTATAGTCAATAATGCAAATTAAAAAGACTGCCCTATAAAATAGGAAACAATCTTTAAATTTTTCTTTCTCTATTATCATTAATTATTTTGAAAACCTCATCTTGTGAAAGTTCCAAAGACTCCTCAATATTTCCGACTACCAAATTAGAAGAAAAGCCAACTTTTGAATGAACTTCTTCATAGCTTTTTAACAATTTTTGAATACTTCTTTTTTGATCTTCCGTAAGAATAAAACCAGATTCATCCTTAGGTAAGGACAAAACAAAAATTCCTCCAGGCTTTTCGAATGCTTTAATATCATCAGACACTTCATTTAAAGGAAAACCTTTTGTTTCTATTTCTGATAAATATCTCGATTTTACTCCAAAATAAACTGGAAAGCCAAGTTTATTAAGTTCTTTTGCAGCAGTTCCAGAACTCATTTCTCTTAAAAATGGCAGTTCTAAATAAAGAGTATAAAAATATGAAAACACCGAATCATGTTCCTGTGATTGATAAACCTTAATAAACCTTCCATCTTTTAAAATTATATATCCAGCATCTAAAATACTTGGATTATCTTCCCCAATCATATAAAAAGTATTATTCTTAACAGTTTGACACTCAATTACCTTTTCTTCAGAATAATAGCCACCATATAACTCTTCTAAAGAAAACCTATTATCTTTAATCATTATTTCTTCTCATCAGTTAAAACTGTTCTATAGAAAAGAGAAGCAAAAAGGGAACCAACAATTGGAGCAAGAATAAATAACCATGACTGAACAAAAGCATCCCCACCTTGAAGTAAAGCTGGAGCTAAACTTCTTGCAGGATTAACTGAAGTTCCAGTAAAAGGAATTCCAATTAAATGAACTAAAACTAGTGTAAGACCGATGATGAGTCCTGCTAGTGAAGAATTCTCTTTCTTGCTTGTTACAACCAAAATTACTGTAACAAACATAAATGTTAAAATAATTTCCATAATTAATGCTATAAAAGCAGAAACCTCATTACCATTTGGAAGCATACCACCATATCCATTAGCGCCCAAATGTTTAAAACTTCCTAAACAAAGTCCTAATAACAAAGATCCAAATAAAGCTCCCAAAAATTGACTAATAATATAATAGCCACATTCTTTATTATCCATTCTTCCTGTAAATCTCATCGCTAAAGTTACCGCTGGATTAATATGACATCCTGAAACACTTCCTATAGAATAAGCCATTGCCACTATTACAAGGCCAAAAGCAAGCGCTGTTGCCATAATTCCTGCAGGAGTAGAGCAGCCTACAACAACCGCAACTCCGCAAGCAAAAAAAGTTAAACCAAAAGTTCCAACAAATTCTGAAATATATTTTTTCATTTCAACATCCTCCTTAATTACATTATAAATTAATATTTCATATAAGTCAAAATTAATTAAGCATAGTTACTTTTCCATTACTAATCTCAATAATTTTATCTTCCTTTAAATGTTTAATTTCCCTCATCATAGCCGCCCTATCAATTGATAAATATTCTGCAAGCTCAGTCAAATTAAAATCAAGTTTAAAAGTTTTGGAATATCTCTTCCTAGACTCATTATAAAAATATTCAAGCAGTTTTTCTCTAGTTGTCTTCCTAGTTAAAACATTTATCCTTTTATTTTGATAATATATCATTTCTCCCATAATATTTGTAAAATTAATTAAAAACTTTTGATAATAAATACTTTTCTTCTGATTGATATTCAATATATAATCATAATCAATAAAAATTATTTCTGAATCTTCCTTTGCGATTATATCATATTCAGCATTATCCAAAAGAGAAAATTTTGTACTAAAAATGTCTCCCTCCCTTAAATCTGAAATAATTATTACATTTCCGTTATAATCGGTTCTAACTATCTGGACGCTTCCAAATTCCAAAATTCCAATCAAATTAGATTTACTTATTCTTTCGAGCAAACTTGTGTTTTTATCAAAAAATATTCTTGTTGCTTCTAATTCTTTAAGCAATTTTTCCTTGTCTTTAGTCCCAATTTCCTTGAAAATACTAGCCATTTCACATCACCCATTAATATTATAAAATATTTTCAAAAAAGTTGCAAATGCAACACTAACTAAAAAAAAGAATATGCTATACTATGACTGTAGGATAGGGAGGATGTTTTATGAAAGTTATAAAAAGAGATGGACATATTGTTGATTATGACCCTCAAAAAATTATTGCCGCAATTGGTAAAGCCAACAATGAAGTAGAAGAGGAAGACAAAGCAAGCGATAGAGAAATAAAAAATATCGTAAAATATATTGAAGGATTAGGCAAGAAAAGAATGCTTGTTGAAGATATTCAAGACACAATTGAAATGCGCCTTATGAAAATAGGTAAATTTGAACTTGCCAAAAAATATATTACATATAGATATACAAGAGAACTTGTTAGAAAAAGTAACACAACTGACTTAGCCATAAAAGAATTGATTGATGGTGAATCAGAATACTGGAACACTGAAAACTCTAATAAAAATGCAAAAATTGTTACAACTCAAAGAGACTATTTAGCTGGTATTACCAGTACTGACATAACAAGAAGATTCTTACTTCCAGATGACATCGTAAAAGCGCATGATGAAGGAATTATTCACTTTCATGACGCTGATTATTTTGCCCAAAATGCATTACATAATTGTGACTTAATTAATCTAGAAGATATGCTTCAAAACGGAACAAACATAAATGGAGTAATGATTGAAAAACCACATAAATTCTTAACTGCTATGACAATCGCAACTCAAATTATTACAGCCGTTTCATCTAGTCAGTATGGTGGATGCACCGTAACTATGACACATTTAGCTCCTTTCGTTAGAAGCAGTTATAAAATATACTTAGATAAGTATAAGAAAAGAGGATTTAAAAAAGCCGAAGCTGAAAAATTTGCTAAACAGGATCTAAAAAAGGAAGTTGAAGACGGAGTTCAAACATTCCAATATCAAATTAATTCAATGACAACAACAAACGGACAAGCTCCTTTCTTAAGTGTTAACCTATATTTAGGAGAAACAAAAGAATACAAAGATGAACTAGCTATGATTATTGAAGAAATATTAAATCAAAGAATTTTAGGAATGAAAAATGAAAAAGGCGTATATATAACACCAGCTTTTCCTAAATTACTATATGTTCTAGAAGAAGACAATATAAAAGAGGGTAGTAAATATTATTATTTAACAGAACTAGCTGCTAAATGTACAGCCAAAAGAATGGTCCCAGATTACATATCTGAAAAAGTTATGCTAGAACTTAAGAAAAATGAATATGGAGAAGGGGATTGCTATCCATGCATGGGCTGTCGCTCATTCCTAACGCCAGATAGATCAATAAGTAGGGGAAATGTGGCAAAAGCTTTAAACTACGTTGAAGGAAAAGGAAAATATTACGGAAGATTTAACCAAGGCGTTGTAACAATCAATTTGCCAGATGTTGCCTTATCATCAGATAAAAATATGGAAGATTTCTGGAACATTTTAGAAGATAGACTAGAATTATGCCACAGGGCTTTACAAGCAAGGCATAAAAGACTTTCCAAAATAACATCTGATGCTGCGCCTATTCTTTGGCAACACGGAGCCTTAGCTAGATTAGAAAAAGGAGAAAGCATTCATGACTTACTTCACCATGGATACTCAACAATTAGTTTAGGTTATGCTGGATTATATGAATGTGTTAAATTCATGACCGGTCATTCTCATACGGATAATGGAAAAGGAAAAGAATTTGGCCTTCAAGTACTACAAAAATTAAACGATAAATGTGCCGAGTGGAAAGCTGCCGAAGATATTGATTACAGTGTTTATGGAACCCCTATCGAATCTACAACATATAAATTTGCTAAATGCCTAAGAGAAAGATTTGGAAAAGTAAAAGGAATAACTGATAGAGATTATATTACCAATTCATATCATGTTCCAGTATTTGAAGAAATTGACGCTTTCACCAAATTAAGCTTAGAAAGCGAATTCCAAAAATTAAGTCCAGGTGGTGCTATATCTTATATTGAAACACCTAATTTAACAAATAATATAGATGCTGTTATGGAAGTAATAAAGTTTATTTATGATAATATTATGTACGCTGAATTAAATACAAAATCAGACTACTGTCAAAAGTGTGGCTATGACGGCGAAATATTAATAGATGATAATTTAGAATGGTATTGTCCAAACTGTGGAAATAGAGACCATGATACATTAAACGTTGCTAGACGTACTTGCGGATACATTGGAAGTAATTTCTGGAATAAAGGAAGAACCCAAGAAATAAAAGAACGTGTCCTTCATATTGATAATAAGGAAGTTTAATGAAATATAACAAAATAAGGAAAATGGATATTGCTAACGGCCCTGGAATCAGGGTTTCCATTTTCATGCAAGGATGCAGCTTTCACTGTGAAGGATGCTTCAGTGAAGAAACGTGGGATTTTAATACTGGAAAAGATTTTACAGACGAAACAATAAATGAAGTTATAGATCTCTGCAAAAATCCAACAATAAAAGGCCTTTCAATATTAGGCGGAGATCCACTTCATCCAAAAAATATTGAAGGAACAACAAAACTCGCAAAAACATTTAAAGAAAAATTACCAGATAAAACATTATGGATATGGACCGGTTTCTTATTCGAAAATATAAAAGAAAATGAAGTATTCAAATACGTCGATGTCTTAGTTGATGGACAGTTTAAAATAAAAATGCGAAACCCAAAACTAAAATACTGTGGTTCTACAAATCAAAGAGTAATTGATGTACAAAAAAGTTTAAAAAAAGATGATATTATTCTATTTTATAAAGAGGAGTTTCAATAAAAATGAAAAACAGAGGATTTGAAATAGTTAAAGGTTATGAAGGCAAAAATATAAACCTTCCTATAAGAAAAACAGCTAATGCCGCTGGATATGACGTAGAAGCTGCCGAAGATACAATAATTCCTGCCTTTAAAAAAGGTATAAAACCAACATTAGTCAAAACAGGAATAAAAGGCTACTGTCAAGAAAACGAATGGATTATGGTTGCAAATCGTAGTAGTAATCCAGGTAAAAAGCACCTTGTTTTAGCAAATGGAATAGGAATAGTCGATGCCGATTACTATGAAAACGAAGATAATGATGGACATATCATGTTTGCCTATTTTAATATATCTGATGAAGACGTATTAATTAAAAAAGGCGACGTAATAGGGCAGTTAGTATTTATGAGTTATCTAATAGCCGATAACGACAAAGCTGAAGGGACCAGAAAAGGCGGATTTGGTTCAACATCAAAATAAAAATAAGATATTAAATTATCTTATTTTTTTAATAAATCACGAATTTCAGTAAGCAATTCTAACTCTTTTTCATCATTAGATTGTTCTGTTTCGATTGCTTCTTCTATAGCATCTTTCTTAACTGCGTTTTGTAATTTATTCATTGCCTTTACAATTAAGAATAAACAGAACGCCACAATTAAGAAATCAACAATAGACTGAATAAAAGAACCATAGCCAATTTTTGCACTACCAACTTTTATACTTAAATCACTAAAGTCAAGTCCTCCTAAAAGAACTCCAATTATAGGCATTAATATTTTTTCAACCAAACTTGTTACTATTTTCCCAAAAGCACTACCTATAATAACACCTACGGCCATATCAACAACATTACCTTTAGAGATAAATTCTTTGAATTCGCCTAGTCCTTTCTTTACCTTTGCTTTGCTATCTTTCTTTTCCATATTTTCCTCCTTCTAATATTAAATTTATAGCTATAAAACTATACAAAATTATTGCCCCCAATTATCTTTTCATAATACTTAAAATTTTTCTTTTAGACTTTGAACTATTATAAGCGTTATCTTTTACTAAGTAAGGCAATTCATAAAAATGTTCATCGCTTATATTTCTAATTATATCACTAAGTTCAGATAATTTAAATTCAAAAGCGGCCCAAATTTCCAAATCGTGCTCCCAAGCATCTTCATAACTTAAAACTTCATCAATCAAATATTTCGCATATTCATATAACTGCTCATCTTTATCAAAAGAATACTCAATATCGCTAAGTCCAATACTCTGGGCTGAAAGATTATCACTAAAACGATCTATTACCTTATAATTTCCCTCCGCATATATATAATCATCCATCAATTTAAAATTTACAAAAAATATATCTTTATAAAAACTTTTCAAAAATGAAACTCTTTCTTCATTCTTAGTTTTTAAAATAAGTTTCCTATATAATTTCAAAGCCGAAACTATATGATTTTGACTTATACATGCATGACTTACTTGACTTTGAATAGGGGAGAGCTCTAATTTCTGATAAAAAGGTAATAAATCATGAATTCTTTCACTAATAAGTTCACATTTTCTAACCTGTACTTCTTCATCAGCTTCAGACAAAAAGAATCCTAAATCTTTCGTTAATAGTTCATCTATAACCTCAGCATTTTTATAATCAAGATTTATCCTAGAAACTAATTCCTTTTCATTCAAAACTAAAGAAGCAAGCTCTTTTATCTGTAAAACATTATTTACATCATCAAAATCTATTTCATCAAATAAATTAAGAATTTTTTCATCTAGTTTTATAAGTTCAATAATCGCATCTGCTGTTTCAATAGAAACAGGATTACGCAAAGGATTATCTTCACTTTTTCTTGGAATATCCATTCTAGTCTCTAACTCATTTGTAACAAAACTACAAAGCTGCGCTAACAAACCTTCCTTATCTTCCACCTTACGAATATTTTCAGATATCAAATCTTCAGTCGTTATCAAAAGTGGAGTAGGCATCTCATTAACAAAAAATTTAAATTTAAGCAAATCATAAATTGTTTTTGAATTAACACCACGATTATCTTCTTTTAGTACATCAGATAAAATAGTGAAAAAAACATCTTGCGTTAAATTAAAAAGTTCATCATTTTTTAAACTAAGATACTCATCATTATTTAATTGAAGAGTCTTAGCCATTTTTTTATCTTCTCTATAAGTCACATTTCTAATAACAAAACCATTATCAAGTAAAAAATCACCTATATTTTTATAATGAAAAGCTTCAGAATATTGCGCATTTTTAATAAGCCCATGAACATTTTCGTCAGTATCAATTAAAATATTTTCAAGTTCCACAATATATTTTAATATTATATTATCTCGAATACTTATACGATTATTTGCTCTAAAAGAATTATCAATTTCAACATCTTCATCTTCAAATATTTCAGCATCCTCTATATCTGAAACTAAATCAATAATATCATCAAAAACAGAAGAAAATCTTTCTAAAACTATATTCATATCTTTTTCATCATCAAAAAAATTTTGTTTGTTTTGTAAAACTAAATTATAAATATAAGTAAGTATATAACTACTCTGAGGTAATTTGTTTAATAAAATATTTTCTTTTTTTATCAAAACTTTTAACCTTTCTTTTTCTTTTATAACTTTATCAGTAGGAATATCAGTAAAGACAAAAAGAAGCTGGTAACTTTCAAGTATTTTTTTCTCAATATCAATTAATTTTTCAACAATTTTGGTATCCATAAAATAATCATCCATGAAAAATCCCCCTAAAACTGGCTACTATGATAACATAAACAGTGGCAAATATCAATTATTAATTTAAAAAAGTAACATTACTTATTAATAGTAATTGTTACTTTGTATTGATTGCCTAAATCATTTTCTTCAAAACTTACAAAATGACCACTTTTCTCAATTTCATTAGCGCAGTCTCTAAGCATTTGAACAACTTTTGTAATATCTAATCCTTGATTAGAATTATCTTGTAAAATGTTGATATCTGGTATATTATTCATAAAATTTGAATTTGCACTTACAAACGTTTGCTCTTGAACCGGAGCTTCTGAAACTGGTGCCACATTAACAGGTTCCACTGCTGGTGCAACTCCTTCAACTGGAGAAACTGACGCTGCATTAACAGGTTCCACTGCTGGTGCAACTCCTTCAACTGAAAAAACTGACGCTGCATTAACAGAATCTGCTACAGGCACGGGATCTTGAATAGGCGTTTGATCCGATACATCAGGAGTTGCCGTTTCTACAGCAGCTGTAGCTGCTGGCTGACTAAAAGGTAAATCACTACTACTTATAGGTGCATTAAACATATCGTCAAACGTTGGACCAGTAGGTGCACTTACAGTAGGAGTAGGGGCAGCAGGCTCTGGCATAGGACCTATAAATCTATTTCCATCGCCAGCGATGGGTTCTACCTGTTGTGGAATTACAACTCCAGGATTAGCTCCAGCCATTAAATCTGGCATAGGTACTGGTTGTTCCTGAGCATTAATATCTTGTGCTTCACGCATAATCTTATCTATATCCATATCATTACCCCTTTCATCTACAGATAAAACTTCAACATCTTTTTTTTCACTTTCTGAAACTATTTTTCTTATTTCTTTATCCGTCTGCTTTACCGTAAGTCTTTCATTAACAATCCTATGAAGCATTTCTACTTGCTCATCAATATCACTTAACTTAAGTAAACTTCTAGCATGACGTTCTGAAATTCTATTATTCAATAAATAGCTTTGAACTTCATCAGACAAACTTAAAAGTCTTATTTTACTCAAAATTTCAGTTTGTGGTTTTCCTATTTTTTTTGCAAGTTCTTCACGCTTTATATAACCAGCATCTAATATTCTTTTGTAAGATACCGCCTCTTCTATCGGATTTAAAGCCTTTCTTTGAACATTTTCAAGTAAAGCAAGCTCTTCGCTATCTTTATCAGATAAACTAACAATAATAGCAGGAATAGTGGATTTGCCAGCTATTTTACTAGCCTTATATCTTCTTTCACCAGCGATAATTTCATATTTATTACCAATTTGCCTTACAACAACCGGTTCAATAACACCAAACTTGCTTATAGACTCAGCCAGTTGTTCCAAAGAATCTTGCTCAAACTTAAATCTTGGTTGAAACCTGTTTGGCAAAACTTCGCTGATATTTAATTCTCTAAGTTCGCGGCCCTCGTGCATAATCCACCCCTCTTTCTATTCTTATAACATAATAATACTATTTTTACAAAAATAATTCAAGCAATTAAAAAAAATAATAAAATTTTTTTTCATTTCGCATGCATAAATAAGTAATAAAATTACCTATTTATCTTAAAAAAAGAGCATTTCTTTGCATGCTCTTAAAGTGGCTTTTTCTTAATGTCAGAAAACTTCCTAGGATATTTTAAATCAGTTTTGTCGTATTTTTGAACAAGGACTATTGTTCTTTCACTTTCTTCTATTGGTAATTTAAAGTTTAATGTCTGAACCTTTTTGGCCTTTAATAAATTAAGAGCTTTATTACTTTCTAAAGTATCATCTACACCTCTCATTGCAACAAAATATTTGTCACATTTAACAAGTGGAATAACATACTCAAGCAAAGTATTAAATGAAGATACAGCTCTTGCCGTAACAACATCAAACTCTTCTCTAACAGTTTTAGCAAAATCTTCAGCTCTTATATGAATAGTTTTTACATCATCTAATTCTAATTCTTTTATAACCTCATTTAAAAATATAATTCGTTTATTTAAGGCATCAACCAAAGTAAGCTTAATATGCGGGAAAAATATTTTTAAAACAATACCAGGAAAACCTGCACCAGTTCCAACATCACATAAACTATTTACTTTCTTTAAATCAATTACCTTAGTAATTGTTAAACTATCATAAAAATGTTTTAAATAAACCTGTTTTTTATCAATAATTGCCGTTAAATTAATCTTCTCATTCCACTTTATAAGTAAATTATAATACTTTTCTAATTTTTCAAGTTTTTCATCATCAAAATCAATATAAAGCTTACCTAATTCATTTTTAAAAACTTCTAAATCCATATTTTATCCTTTCAAATACATTGTCAATATTGAAATATCTGCAGGATTTACACCACTTATACGCATAGCTTGTCCTATAGTATCAGGTCTAACTTCCTTTAATTTTTGTTTAGCTTCGCTAGCTAAATTATGAAGAGAATCATAATCAAAATCTAAAGGAATACGCGTATTTTCAGCTTTTTCCATTTTATGAACTTCTACCATAGCCTTCTTTATATAGCCTTCATATTTAGCTGACAAAGAAATTTGTTCTAAAACTTCTTTATCATAACTGTTAGTCAAATACTTAGTCAAAGATTTAACCTCAATCTCAGGTCTTTTTAAAAGTTCATATAAAGAAACTCCTGAAGTTAAAACTTCCGTGTTTATTTCTTTTAAATACTCATTTTCCTTAGGTGTTATTCTTATATCATTAAATTCTTTCATACACTTTTCAATATTTTTCTTTTTTTCTAAAAATAATTCATATCTTTTATCTGAAATTAAGCCTAATTTATACCCATAATCAGTTAGTCTTAAATCAGCATTATCACTTCTTAGAAGTAATCTATATTCAGCCCTAGAAGTAAGTAACCTATATGGATCTCTAATACCTTTAGTTATCAAGTCATCAATTAGAACTCCAATATAAGATTCACTTCTTTTTAAAATTAAAGGCTCCTTGCCCTCTAGTTTTAAAGAAGCATTTATTCCAGCAACAAGACCCTGTCCAGCAGCCTCTTCATAACCACTTGTCCCATTAATCTGCCCAGCCGTATATAAATTTTGGATTAACTTACTTTCTAAAGAAAATTTTAAATCTCTTGAATCAATAGCATCATATTCAATCGCATAAGCATACTTTAAAATTTTAGCATTTTCAAGTCCCGGAAGACTATGTACCATTTCCTCTTGAACATCTGTAGGCATACTTGTTGAAAACCCCTGAAGATAAATATCATCATAAAATAGGCTTTCCGGTTCTAAAAATAATTGATGCCTTTCCTTATCTTTAAACCTAACAACTTTATCCTCAATTGAAGGACAATATCTAGGCCCAACACCTTTTATATCATCAAGGCCACCATACATACTAGATTTGCTTAAATTTTTATTTATAATTTCATGTGTTCTTTTCGTAGTGTATGTCAAAAAGCAAGGTTCTTGTTTGTTAACATCATAATAAATATTATTTTCGAAACTAAATGTTAACGTTTCATCATCGCCATATTCCGGTTTTGTCTTAGAAAAATCAATGCTACTACGTAAAATCCTTGGTGGCGTTCCTGTCTTTAATCTTCTAATTTTAAAACCTTTTTTAGCTAAATTATCACTTAAATAATTTGATGGTCTTTCCCCATGAGGGCCTTCACGGTGTCTTGTACTACCAATCATAATATCCGCATTTAAATAAGTTCCAGTTGTTAAAATAACTATAGAACTATCAATTACCGTCCCATCTTCAAGTAAAACTCCTGTTATCTTACCATCTTTAACTAAAATATCTTTAACTAGTGCCTCTTTTATATCCAAATTATTAGTACTTCTAAGTGTTTTTAGCATATTTTTAGGATAAGTTATTTTATCAGCTTGCGCTCTTAAAGATCTAACAGCAGGTCCCTTAGCTCTATTAAGCATTTTTATTTGAAGTAAGCTTTTATCTGCACACCTTCCCATCTCGCCACCTAATGCATCTATTTCACGCACAACAATTCCCTTAGCACTTCCGCCAATAGAAGGATTACAAGGCATGTCAGCAATATTATCAATATTTCCAGTGATAAGAAGTGTTTTATGTCCCATCCTAGCACCAGCTAGTGATGCCTCACAGCCAGCATGACCACCACCGACAACTATAATTTCATACATTTTTTCACCTACTTTCCAACACAAAACCTACTAAATAATTCATCAAGTAGTTCCTCATCATAACTTTCACCAATGATTTCCCCAAGTAAATTCCAAATATTCTTTAAATCAATTTCAATCATATCAATAGGCATATCTTTAATAAGTCCATCTTTTACTTCTTCTACAGCATCCAACGCTTTCATTAAAATAGCCTTACTTCTGGCGCTAGTTAAATAAGTTAAATCATCTGTCTTAATTTTGTCTAAATTAAATATTTTCTTAATTTTTAATTTTATATCTTCTATATTTTTATCTTCTAACGCACTTACATAAACAACATTTTTTAGCTTACTATCATC
>CAMNJS010000029.1 GCA_946541645.1 uncultured Bacillota bacterium
ATTCTAAAATTATTAAAATTAAGAAATTATTATAAAAATTATAATAATATAAAATTATAATTATAGATAATATGATTATTATTTTTTGATGATTTTTCATATACGCAATAACTAGCGGTAAATTTATTATAGTAAGTGGCAGATTTTTATATATTGGTATTCCATATTTAATGATAAGGTATATTTCTGAAAAAAGTATTATTGTAAATATTAGATTATTTTCGTCTTTGTTTAAAGTTTTAGTATAGGCTACAAAAATAAGATATATCATAATTGGAGTTATTACTAAAGCTGTATTTAATAAAAAGGTATCATATATGTTCATTAATATCACCGCTTTTATTATATAAAATATATTTGTCGAATTTTGTCGAAAAAAATAAGAAAATGACATTTCTTATCATTTCCTTATTATTCACACAAGTTATATTCATATATATACTGATTATTATCGCTATCATATGTTATGTTGACTTTACTGTTCTTGTCAATTTCATTATTATTTTTAGGATTTTTTAATGACTTACTATTTAGATATCCATCTTCTATAAGTTTTTCAATAGTTATTTCACCACTTATGATCAAGGCATTATCATTTCCCCATCTTTTGGCAGCATCTAATATCATCTCTTCTTGTCTTTCACAGGCTTTTTCTCTTGATGCCTTAATTGCACCAGTAATTATAGGGGTTGTTATGGTGGCAATTAATCCTATTATTAGTATTACAGCAAGTAATTCAATAAGTGTAAAACCTTTATTTTTCATTGTATCACCTATTTTAGATTATACTTTAGGTAGCCATCTGTGTCAATAAATGAAAGTATTTTTCTTCAAAGACTTACTTTTTTTGCAAATGTGTAAATAGATTTGTAATATTTTTTTTGCCGTGTTAAAATAAAAGCGAATTTTGAGGTGGTGTTTATGAAAAGCGTCGGTATTATTTGTGAGTATAATCCTTTTCATAATGGACATATCTATCATATAAATGAGGTAAAAAAACTTTATCCTAATCATTTGATTATATTAGTTTTAAGTGGCAATTTTACTCAGCGTGGTGAGGTTAGTTTAATAGATAAGTGGAAAAAGACGGAAATTGCTTTAAATTATGTCGATTTAGTTGTTGAACTTCCTTTTGTTTTTGCGAGTCAATCTGCTGATTTATTTGCCAAAGGAGCTATTGATATTTTGAAAGCTTTAAAGGTTGAGGCTTTAATATTTGGTAGTGAAAACAATGATGTTAATATGCTTAAAGAATTTTCTTTAATTCAAAAAACCGAGAATTATAATAAGCTTGTGCAAAAGTATTTGGATGATGGTTTTAACTACCCTACTAGCTTGTCTATGGCTTTAAAAGATTTAGGCGGCAATCTAGTCGAAACACCTAATGATTTATTAGGTCTTAGTTATGTTAAAGAACTTGATGATAGTAATATAAAGCCTATCACGATTAAAAGGACTAATGATTATTTAGATAAAGAATTATCAAGTAGAATAAGTAGTGCGACTAGTATTAGGGAGGCTTTAAAGCATGGGCGTGATATAAGTAAGTATGTTCCAAAAGAAAGTCTTAAATATTTAGATAACGTTCATTTTACTGAGGATTATTTTGATTTACTTAAATATAAAATAATCTCAGAAGATTTATCTAGATATCAAACTGTCGATGAAGGAATTGAAAATAGGCTTAAAAAAGTTATTAATGAGGTTAATAATTTAGATGAACTTATAGATAAAATTAAGACTAAAAGATATACTTATAATAGAATAAGAAGAATGCTTATCCATATATTAACCGGTTTTACTAAGGATGAAGCTAAAAATATTAAAACTCAATACATAAGGGTTTTGGGTTTTAATAAAAACGGACAAAGATATTTAAACGGTATCAAGAAGAACTGCGGACTGCCTATTATTACTAAGTTTATAAAAAATAATGACTTACTTAATATTGAATCAAGAGTAAGTGATATTTATAATTTAATAAAAAAAGATGATAATTTAGGTGAGCATGAACACTTTCCAATTCATTAACATCTTTTTATTTTTGACATTTTTCGCAGTAATAGGTACTTCTTCCTCCTATAGCTATTTTAGTTATATCTTTTTTGCAGACTGGGCACTGTTTTTTTGTATGAACTAGAAGCTCATTTTGAAATCTTCCATGAACGCCTTCACTTGACGTATAGCTTTTAATTGTGGTTCCTCCACTTTCAATGGCTTTTGATAGGGTGTTTCTGGTGTTATCGATGATATTTTGATAATCTTTTTTAGTTAAAGTGTCTGCTAATTTTAATGGGTTTAACTTACATAAAAACAAGATTTCATCGGCATAGATATTTCCTATTCCAACGATTACTTCTTGATTTAATAATTCTGTTTTTATAGGTTTATGACGGAATTTGTTTTTTAAATAATTTGTGGTTAACTTTGGGCTCCAAGGTTCTAACCCTAAATCTTTTAGTGGTTTTACATTGTAAACCTCTTCTTTTTTTATTAAATACATTTTCCCAAATTTTCTAGTATCATTATATCTTAGATCAGTGCCGTCAGAAAAGTGAAATATAACGTGCTGATGTTTTTCTTTGGGGTCTTTCATATTTCTAATAAAGTATTTACCTTCCATTCTTAAATGACTTAATAGATAATAATCATTAAGCTCAAACATAAGCCATTTACCATATCTATTTATATCTAGTATTATTTGATTTTTAATTTTGTTTTCAAATTCTTTTACTTCTGGGTATGCGATTATGTTTGACCAGTATATGCTAGCAGAAAGAATTTTTTTATTTAACACTTCTTTTTTGAGTGCTCTCCTTACAGTTTCAACTTCAGGTAGTTCTGGCATGATATCACCTTCTTTGTTATTATAACATATTTTTAAGTATTTCATATGATATGTTCATAGTGTATTAAGTGATTCTTTTTCTTGCTTAAACTAATTTTTAAATTATTATAACTATGCAAAAGTATTTTAAGATTTTTTAAAAAGTAAATTGTAAAATAATTTGTAATGTGTTAGAATATGTTTATGGGATTGTCATATTAAATTCGATGATAAAGAATAGTAGTATAATGTTTTATTTAAAAGAGAGTTAGTGTTTGGTGGAAACTAATAATAAGCTTATATGAATCTACTTTGGAGTGAGGCTAATCACCTCCGGCTACTTGCCGTTATGCTAATTAAGACTATGTTAGGATGGTACCGTCTTTAATGACTCCTTACGCATAGTCTTTTTATTTAGGAGAGTGTTTATGGTAACGATAGAAAATGAAATTGAAAGACTTTTAGAGAAAAGAGAAAATCTTCTTAAAGATAAGGAAAGCAATCGATTACAGATATGGATTTGTGAGCAAGAAATATTTACATATACTCACCTTTATGATACTTTATCTGAACTTATGCTTATTAAAAGAAAAAACATAGAAAGCTATTTAAGCTTAATCGATTATAGGCGCAGTAGTAAAACTTTTACTTGGCCCGGTTTAACATCTGGCTATGGCCATATTTTACCGATGATTGATCATCTTCAGGAGGAATATGATGAAATGAATATTCAGGCTGAAAAGTCTGAGAAAATGATAAAGTTATATACTAGTAAGAAAGAAGCTTTGTGCGTCTTAAATGAAGAAGCTGATGCAGAAATTGATGATATTGAGAGCAAGCTTGGTATAAATCAGGGGCGCGTTAAAAAAATAGAGATTGGGGAATGATTATGAATGATATGTTAGAAGACTTAGAAAAATATAGGATTTTATACAAACAAACTACAAGGGATATGGCCAAAGCAAGGCAAAATGGTGCCTCGAGTGAGGAATTGGAAGAATTTAGGCAAAAATTGTTAGATCTATTATTTAAAATTGAAATACTAGAAAGACAAATAGACGATAATAACTTAGGAGGGAAAATAAAATGATAGATATTAAATTAATTAGAGAAAATAAAGATTTAGTTAAAGAAAATATTAAGAAGAAATTTCAAGATAAAAAGCTTCCTTTAGTTGATGAAGTATTTGATCTTGATAAAAAATGTAGAGAGGCGCAGCTTAATGGTGATAAACTTCGCGCTTTAAAAAATGAAAAAAGCGCTTTAATAGGCTCTCTTATGAGGGATGGAAAAAAAGATGAGGCTGACAAGATTAAAGAAGAAGTAAGTAAGTATGCTGATGAAATTTTAAAGTGTGAAAAAACTTATGAAGAACTTTCTTTAAAGATTAAAGAAGATATGATGCTTATTCCTAATATCATTGATGATTCTGTTCCAATTGGGGAAGATGATACTAAAAATGTGGAAATAGAAAAATTTGGAGAGCCTTCTATTCCATCTTTTGAAATTCCCCATCACGCAGATATTTGCGCAAGATTAAATGGCCTAGATAAGGAAAGCGCAGGTAGAACTAGTGGCAATGGTTTTTATTATTTGATGGGAGATGTTGCAAGACTACATTCTGCCATGCTTAATTATGCCCGCGACTTTATGATTGATAAAGGCTTTACTTATGCAATCCCTCCATTTATGATTAGAAGTGATGTTGTAAATGGTGTTATGAGTTTTGAAGAAATGGATGCGATGATGTATAAAATTGAAGGTGAAGATTTATATTTAATTGGTACTTCTGAGCATTCAATGATTGGTAAATTTAAAGATCAAATTATAAAAGAAAATGAACTACCTATTACTTTAACTTCTTATTCTCCTTGTTTTAGAAAAGAAGTTGGCTCTCATGGCATTGAAGAACGTGGGTTATATAGGGTTCATCAATTTGAAAAGCAAGAAATGGTTGTTTTGTGCAAACCTGAAGATGGTATGGACTGGTATAATAAAATGTGGTCTTATACTGTGGAATTCTTTAGAAGCTTAGATATTCCGGTTAGAACCTTAGAATGTTGTAGTGGTGATTTAGCTGATTTAAAGGTTAAATCATGCGACGTTGAAGCTTGGTCTCCTCGCCAGCAAAAATATTTTGAGGTTGGTTCTTGCTCAATACTTGGGGATGCGCAAGCTAGAAGGCTTGGTATTAGGATGAAAACAGAAAGTGGTAATAAATTTGTAACAACTTTAAATAACACTGTTTTAGCTACACCTAGAGGTTTAATTGCTTTCTTGGAAAACAATGTAAACGAGGATGGTAGTGTTAATATACCTAAGGTATTAAGACCATATATGGGTGGAAAAGAAAAACTCGAGATTAAATAATCTCGAGTTTATTTTATAACTAATTTAATAAATTGTTTCTTGCCTTTTTGAATTACTAATTCAGAATCTATAAAATCTTTTTCGGTAACAATGTGTTTAATATCATTCATTTTTTCACCATTAAACTTAATTCCGTTTTGTTCAGTCATTCTTCTAGCTTCTGATTTAGATGGGAATAAGTTAGTTAGCATAAGTAAGTCAAGCACATCGATTCCATTATTAATATCTTTTTCTGCTATTTCAATGCTTTCTGTGTTTTCAGAAGCTCCTTTATTACCAAAAATATCTTCACTAGCTTTTTTTACTTTTAAGGCTTCTTCTTCTCCGTGAACTAGTTTTGTAACTTCGAAGGCCATTATTTTTTTGGCTTCTCTTATATCTTCTTTACACATTCTTTTAATGTCTTCCATTTCATAGTCACTAAAGAATGATAATAATCTTTCTACATCTTCATCATATGAATTTATAAACATTTGATAAAAATCGTATACCGTTGTTTTTTCTCTTGATACCCATAATGTTCCACTAGCTGTTTTTCCCATTTTTTCTCCATCGGCTTTTATTAGCAGTGGACAAGTTACGGTTTGTAATTCTCTATCTTCTTTGCCTTCTGCAAAATCCATTTTTCTTGCTAGCTCTACTCCTGCTACCATGTTAGCCCATTGATCTGAGCCACCTATCTCTAGTGTGCATCCATATTTTTCATTTAAATATACAAAATCGTATGCTTGCATTAGCATATATCCCATCTCTAAGAATGTTAATCCGCCTTCTTCTAGTCTATTTCTATAACAATCTGTGGCAAGCATTTTGTTTACGTTGAAATGAATTCCTATTTTTCTCATAAAATCAATATATGATTCTGGATTTATCCACTCTGAGTTATCTAATATTAATGCAGGATTTTCCCCATCTACTCTTACAAATCTTTTTACTAGTTCTTTTACTTCGGCTTTATTATGTTCTACCTCTTCTTTTGTAAGCATTTTTCGCATGTCTTTTTTTCCACTTGGATCTCCGATTAATGCCGTAGCTCCGCCTACTACAATTATTGGATGATGTCCTTTTTCTTGTAATCTTCTAACCATTGTCAATGCGAAAAAGTGTCCTATATGAAGGCTGTCTGCAGTTGGATCTATTCCTAAGTAAAAGGTTTTTGGCTCGCCTTCATTTAACATTTCCATTACAGCTTCTTCATTTGTTGACTGATAGATGTATCCTCTTTCCTTTAACATTTCAAATATTTTCTTTTCCATATTTTTTCCTCCTATCAAAAAACGCGATAGTTCATCATAAGGACGAATTATCGCGGTACCACCTTAATTCATGAATAAATTCATGCACTTTATTTATAACGGAATCACCCGGTTGAACTCCTAATCTGTAATTCGTCTTAATATCCATACTAGTTTGCACCGGCCACTAGCTCTCTACAATTATCATATTAAAACTACTAAAAATTATTCCTCGTTCACTAGATTGATTATACATTAAATAATTAATTTTTGCAATATTTTGTTTATTGTTAATTTAAATTTGAAGTATAACAAAAAGAATAAGTATTCATTATTAACATCAGGGCTATAGAATCTGCTGCACTAGAATATATTTATAATAATATCATATATTAGCAATAAAACTACTGTAATTTATATATGTCAATAAAGAGCAAAAGAACTGATGTTTTGGCTATATTAGAATTATTTTCTTTTTTCATAAATGTGTACGCTATTAATATTCCATATATATTATGGCCTTATATGGGTGGAAAAGAAAAACTCGAGATTATTTAATTATTTGGTTCTCGAGTTTGTTTTTAACTAAAACGCACCATCTTCCTATAGGTGTTGTCATGTATTTTTCAATTTCTTCTTTAGACATGTTCTGTTTTTCTTTAAATAGGGGATTACATGCATAAAAACTGTTGTATTCATAACCAGTGATTAATATAGCATGTATTGAACTTCCTATCATTCCAGGAAGGATTATTAAATAATCTTTTTCTATATACTTTTTTATTGTATTAGTATTAATATCTATGTTTTTTTCTATTAAGGCTCCATTTTCTTTGGCATTATTTAAAAACATTTTATATTCTTCTATTAATTTGTCATATGTATAATTATCTAAATAATTTTTATTATTAGAAAAATATTCTTTTTCAGAATGAAGAATAATAGTTTCTAAATTATTTCTTGCTAAAATTAAAGCTACGGCTGAAAGTGGAGTTCCTTCAATATATTTTGATTTAAGTCTTCTATAATAGTTTCTTTCGTCATACCAGTTTACTTTTGAAATCTTATTATAGTAATTAAGAACCATTAACATACACATAATAGCACATGTTGGTCCATTTTGTTTTAGTGGTTTTACGTTTTTTTCCATAAGAATTCCTCTAAATCTTTCATAGAAGCTGTTTTGCATTCATAACTTTTCATTATAACACCTTATCATATTAAATTTTTGAAATTATTCTATCTAATTCATTTTTTAAATCTGATTTTAGTATTATGTCTATAAATCCATCTTCTATGTAATGTTTTTTAATAACTTTTTTATCATCATTTATCATGATAACTACTTTAGTTTTAAATTCTTTATCTTTTTTTAATTCTTTTAGTACTTCATAGGCACTATCTGTGTTTGTTTCATCATCAAGTACAATTAAATCAAATTTATAGTTGTTTTTTATTTTTTCTATTACATCTTTTCCATATAATGATGACGATACATCAATATTATTATTTTCTAAATGTTCTTTAATTAGTTTTAATTCTTTTGAATCATCATCTACTACCATTATCTTTTTACTTTTTATAATTTTCTGCTGGTAAAGATCAAGTTCTTTATCTTTTTTATTTTCACTAGTTTCTACAATTTTTTGATTAACTATTATGCTTACATTTGTTTTATTATCATCGCTTTTTATCATGAAGGCTCCGCCTATTTTATTTAATAAGATTTTTGCCTCTCTTAGATTTAATATTTCTTTATTTAGATCTATTTCATAGTCTAATTCTTTTAGGCTTAAAATATCATTAACTTTATCTATAGATATACCCTCTCCATTATCAGTTATATTTATTATAAATCTACATATTCCATATTTTATAATAGCGTCAATTTCAAATGTTATTACGCCTATAGTAGTATGATCTATACTGTTTTGAAGAATAGAGCCTATTATTTGTTTTAATTTTATTGAATCCCCATAAACGCAATTTGGAATTGTTTCACTAATGGTGAAGTCTAATTTTACATTTTTAGTTAATTTGTTTTCGTATTTTTCTTTTAATGATTTAAATAAATTAGCTGGATTATATTTTGTATTATAAACTTTTAAATTATCGCTTGTCATAGAGGAAATATCCAAGGCATCGTCTATTAAATAGTTTAAGTTTTTACTTATATTATTTATTTCCTTTAGTTTTTCTTCATTAGTATTACTACTGATTCTTATAATGTCATCTACTGGTTTTTTGATATCTTGAGTAATTTTAAATATAAAGTTAGATGTATCTTCATTATTACTTTCAATTAGTTTTTTATTTTTATATAGTTCTTCTAACATTTTTACATCAGGGTTTTCAATAGTGAAATACATGGTATACATTATAAAAGTTTCTATATAGGTCATTAATAAAATGCTTGGATGGGTCATTTGAATTAAGGTACAAAAAGTACCCAAAATTAAGAACAAGAATAGCGGTAGATACTTCTTTGATTTTAAATTTTTATAATTTTTAATCATGCATGTAAGCATAAATAATATTAAAATAAATGAAACCATATATGTGAAATTAACACTAAGTCCTTCAGTATATCTAACAGTAAAATTATTCTTGACCACAAGATTTATTGGTAAAATAAGTAGTGTAAAAACAATTAAAAAATATATTATTACAAACATTATTTTAGCATTTCTGTCAGGTCTATTTTTATATGAAATATAGAAAATATAAACAGTAAAAAGGACACACCATGTAATTAAATAAATGAGATATGATTTTAGTATTATGTCTGCTAATACTTTATTGCTGTCATATATGTATGCTGCATATGTACATAATAGTTCAATTATCAATCCGCAGAAATTTGTTATAATTAGGTGTCCAAATATTTTTGTTTCTTCAGTTTTTAAATGCTTTTTCCCAAAGAAGGAAATTAATAATAATATACTAAATAATACTGCACTTAACGGAAAATAGATGCTAGTTCCCATGTAAACACGCCCCTTTTATTTATTTTATTTTATAAACAGCTATATGCTTTTGCTCATTTTCAAATTCTTTTTGTGCATTTTCTTCCATAGCTGCATAATCAATTTTATCGGCTTTAGTTCTAGGTAATTGTGCACAAAACTCTATACTTTTAGGTATTTCGTATGGTTTTAAATTTACTTTTTCTCCATTTAAAGTAATTATTGCTTTTTGGCATTTTTCAAATATGTAATCTTTACATTTCTCACTTGGCTCTATGCCTTTTTTTAAAACAATGAATGCTTTGCCTGTATATAGCATTTCTTTATCTGGTTTTTTTACTACCGCTACTGAATCAATTATATCTATATTTGACATAATGTTTTGTACGCGGTCACAGTATACTTTATTTAACGTAGATATTATATAGTATCTAGAATCTCTTCCAGTTAATGTAAAGTATCCATCTTTATCTAAAATCCCTCTTGTTCCTGTTTTAAAATAGGTTTTTCCCTTATATTTAAATTTTACTTGCTCTGTTAATCCTGGGTTATTAAAATATTCTTTAAACACATGTTTCCCACTTATACATAGTAGTCCTTCTTGACCATATTTTAATTCGTTATTTGTTGTCTCATCTATTATAATAGCATCACTTCCAACCAAAATTTTTCCTACTGTTTCTGGTCTAATTGGAATTCCAACGTGATTTGTACTTGCTCCAACTGTTTCTGCATTACCTGATCCATTACATATCTTAACATCTGCACGGTGAGATTTAAAAAATATTTTGGCCTCTTCTGCTTGTGTTTGGGTTAAAAAATCTCCCCCAGATATAAAAGTATCTATCGATGATAAGTTTAAATTGCTTGGGGTATTTCTCTTTATTAATTCTAATAGTGCTGGAGAGCCAAAAACAATATTTGGATTTTTTTCTAGATAATATACTACGTTTTCAGCTGATATGTTTGGTGCTAATATTGCTTCTCTACCGCATAATAAAGACATTAACGTTGATGTGGCAAATCCATATGGATAAGTAAATGGAACACAAACTAAACTTTTTTCTCCTCTAACATTTGATAAATGGGTTGCATTTTTCATGTAAATTCCTGACGCTAAAATGTTGTTATTTGTAAGAACTACTGCTTTTGGGTTACCTGTAGTTCCAGATGTGAACAAAATTAAAGCATCTTGCTTTCCACCATACAAAGTTTTTGTGATTCCTTTTTGAAATTTAGCTAATGATAAGGCTTTGCCATATGATATCGAATATTTAGTTTCCATACAATCTATATTAACATTATTTAATGCACTATTATGCAGTGTTATAATATTTTCAACTTTTGTATTTTTTTTAATATTTTCATTATAGCCATCATCTTTATTATAATTTAAAAGAATTGGTGATTCAAATTCATTTAAGTATCTAGTTATATCTTCTGTAGTAGCTAAACAATCTAGAAATGTTGTTGTTGCACCGATTCTATTTGCAGCTAGGAAAATAGCTACAGCCTGATAAAAATTAGGCATGGAAACTGCAACGATGTCTTTTTCTTTTACACCTAATTCTTTCAATGTTTTTGATAATGTTATACTTTCTTCAAATAACTTGCTGTATGTTATTTTTTTATCCAAGCAATCTATAGCGTAATCATTTTTATAGCTATTACTTATTAGTCTTAATGCATTATATATACTAATATTTGGTATTATTGGATTTCTTTCAGTAAAACTATAATCCTTGAAATGCACTTTATCAATTGATGGATATCCAGTTTTATGTAATGTTATTTTTGATATGTTTTCAAAAAAATTTTTACATAATTGTAAATTATTAATTCTCATTTTAAAACCTCCCTGATTTTAAAACTTACTACACGGTTACTATAACATTTTTAATTAATTTTTTCAAGAAAAAAAGACACTTTTGTGTCTTATGCTGGATTTACATGGATAATTATGTTTGATACAGTTTTATCTTTTTCTTTTATTTCTTTTTCGATATGATCTACTATTTTATGAACTTTTTCTAATTTCATGTTTTTATCCATAACTACTTCACAGTCTATTTTTTTTAGTGATCCATATTTTATAATTATAAGTTCATCAATATCAATTATATCTTTATGGCTTTTTATAATTTGTTTTAAGCTATCTATATAGTCTTTATCTAAAACTTGTTTGCCTAATAAATTACTTATATTTTCTTTTAGTATTTCAAAGGCTATTTTTAATATTAATAAGCCTACTATAATCATGGCTACTTTATCTGAATATTTAAATATTTTAGATAATAAAACTGAAATTAAAACTATGAATGAACTTATGACATCGGAAAAGCTTTCTTTACCTGATGAAACTAGTATATCATTTTTATATTCTTTTCCTTTTTTAAGTAAATAACTAGATAATATTAATTTAGCAATAATAGTTATTAATACTACTATAGAAGTTAGTATATTTGGAATATTTGATGTTTTTATAATTCCTTCTTTAATAACATTTATGCCCATAAAGGCTACTATAAGGCCTATTACTAAACAGGTTAAATATTCAGCGTTACCGTGCCCAAAAGGATGTTCAAAGTCGGCTGGTTTTTTGGAAATAGTATTACCTATTACCGCAAATATGTCGGTTATCATATCACTAAATGAGTGAATACCATCAGCAATTAAGGCTCCCGAGGCGCCTATTATGCCTGATATTATTTTAAATGTTGCAAGTAATATATTGGTTATAAAACTTGTAAGCATTACTTTATTTCCTTTATCCATGCTTCACCTACTTTGCTTCGTACCAGTTTTTCCCATAATTTACTGAAACAGTTAATGGAACGTTTAGCTTGTAAACATTATCCATTATATCTGTTACTATTTTGTTTAAT
>CAMNJS010000030.1 GCA_946541645.1 uncultured Bacillota bacterium
AATGGTTTCTATATATAAGGCATAATTTTTAATGTAAATGTTTAAAGAAATGAGTGATTTAAAGGAAATATTACTTGTTTTTTTTATGTGCTTTTTGGTAAGCTATTATTAGATAATAGAAAGTAGGGAAAATATCTTGTTTAAGATATACAATCGAAAATAATACAGTAACAGAGACAGAAGTATGTTTTATAAAAGGTGGAACTGAATATTGTTTAATTGGAGGGGATGACGGAGTAGCTTATGAAGCAAACAAAGGAGTACTTCAAATTGCATTTACTGAATCAAATGCTTGTAGTGATGACGGTTCTAGCTTTAGATGCACTGTTTCTGGGGTAAACGCCGAAGCTCGTATATATGGTATCGTGGATGCGCTTGATGACTCTTGGAATTGTTTTGTCAATTATAATGGCTATGCGCGTTGCGAAGTTGTTGGCAATTAGGATACCGAGCGATTCGGTGTAGCAAGGTCATACATCTTAATATCTAAAATTCCTATCATTTTGCCTATAGCAAAATTTATAATATTTTATTGATATGAAACTTTAGAAAATTTCTAAAGTTTTTTTGCTAATAAAAAGGAAATTGGAAAAAGGCATAGTATATTAATAAATGAGGAGGTGATAATATGAAAAAGTATCCATTTGTTAGACAAAGGGGGCTAAGTGATTGCGGACCTGCATGTATTTTAATGATATTAAAGTATTATGGTGGTTATGTAAGCTTAGATAAATTAAGTGATATGCTTTATACAAGTAATAAAGGAACTACAGCTTATCATATGGTTGATGTTTTAAGATCATTGGGGTTTAATAGTGATGGATATAGGCATGATAATTTATCTTATATAGATTGTCCTTGTATTGCTCTTTTAAATATACACTCCTATAATCATTATGTTGTAATATACAAAATTGATTTTAAAAAGAGCGTGCTTGTTATTGGTGATCCGTCAAAGGGAATAATTAAAATGGGATTTAATGAGTTTTTATCTTATTTTGATGGAGTAGTAATTTCGATGACTTTAAAACAAAAGTTAGTAAAGGAAGGAGAAGTAAATTTTTTTGATTTTGTATTTAAGCTTATAAGGCCAAACTTTAAATATTTATTTTTAATTAGTATTTTTTCTCTCGTAGTTAGTGTTTTGTCAGTATTCTCTTCTTTTTTTGTGCAGGTTATAATTACTTATTTAAATAGTAAGTTATTATTTAAAATTATTTTGTCTTTTGCTTTATTATTTTTAGTTACTATATTTATTAGTTATATGCGAAATTTTGTTTTAATAAAGTTAAATCATGGTATTGATAGAAGTCTTTCGATGGATGCTTTTAATCATATTATTCATCTTCCTTATAAATACGCTAAAAATAAAACAACAGGGGAGATTTTGAGTTATTTTAATGATTTGTTTCTAATTAAAAATATTATTAATTACGTAGCTGTTTCAATTTTTGTTGATATTCCTTTGGCTATTATTTTGTTTATTTTGTTATATCATATAAGCTATCAATTGTTTATTATTAATTCATTTATCTTTATTTTATATTTTATTTTGTATTTGTTTTTTAAGCGAAAAAATTATTTTTTAACAGAAAATGTTTTAAGAGAAAAAGCTTTAATAAATTCATTTATTACTGAAAGTGTTAAGGGGTATGAAACAATTAGAAATTTGAATTTACAGGATGTTAGAAATAAAGACTTTAGTGATAAGTATAATAATTATTTAAAAGTATTTGATAATTTCGAAAAAACTAAAAACTATGAATTTTTGTTTAGGGAAGTTATTAGTAATTTATCTTTAATTTTGATTATTATTTATGGGGTTTTTAGTATGAAAAATGGGCTTTCATCAGAATCTTTTGTTACAGTATTTTTACTTTCAACACTTCTTAATAATGTATGTAAAAATCTTTTAGATTTTAATTTTGAATATGAGGAAGTTAAAAACGCTATTAATCATATAGGGGAGCTTTTTATTAAAGATGTTACTAAAAAAAGTGTTTTAGCTTACGGAAATATATCAGTTAATAATTTGAGTTATAGTTTTGATGGGGTTAATAAAGTTTTAGATAATATTAGTTTAGATATTAAGATTGGTTCTAAAGTTTTAGTAAGTGGTAAAAGTGGTTCTGGCAAAAGTACGTTATTTAAAATTATTAAAGGATACTATGAAGATTATGATGGAACTTTTTTAATTGATGAGTTTAAAGGACGAGAAAATAGTTTTGATAATGTTTTATATGTTTCTTCTAGAGAAACGTTATTTACTGGAACAATATATGATAATTTAAATATTAATAGTATAAATTTTGAAAATAATAATATATGTGAGCTTTCTAAGTTTATAGATAATTATAATTTAATAGTAGAGGAAGATGGTTTTAATATTTCAGATGGACAGAGACAAAGAATTTCTTTAGCTAGATCGCTTTCTAAATTTAATATTTTGATAATTGATGAGGGATTAAGTCAGGTTGATGTGAGTATGGAAAGGAGAATATTAAAAAAAATTTTTGAAAAATATAACGATAAAACTATAATTTTTATTTCACATAGACTTGATAATTTGGATTTGTTTGATAGGTTTTTAAAATTAGATAAAGGCCATGTTGTTTTGGATGAGGTGCGTAATAATTAGAAAGGATTTTGATATGAAAATAAGTAAAGAAGAACTTATTAGTTTATCCGGCGGAGGGTTTAATCTAGCTGCTTCTATAGGGGCGGCAATTGCTTTTTTTATAAGTGTGATAGATGGCTTTTTAAATCCGATAAGGTGCATTAATGATTTTAAATAAAAATGAGCTTTTAAATATAAGTGGTGGGGCGGTTAATGCTACTTTTATAAATGCGATTGTTAAAGGCATTTCATTACTTATGGATTTAGGAAAAACTCTTGGATCAACAATTAGAAGAGCAGTAACTAATAGTTCTTGTGAAATATAAGTGAGATTTTTTCTCACTTTTTTCGTTTTTTAAAAAAAATTCTTTAAAATAAGGGAAAAACGTGCTATAATATGGATAGCCAAGAAGGGAGGGATTTTTATGACAAAAGTAGTAGTTAGAAATGGTAATGTCGATGGTGCACTTAGGACACTTAAAGTCGATAAAGATGGCTCCCGTAAAAAACTTAGAGAAAACATGGAAGGTTATTTAAAACCTGGAGTTAAAAGAAGACTAAAAAAAGAGCAAGGTATTAGAAATACTAGAAAAAGAGCTAGAAGAGAAAATAGAAACAATTATTAAGACCTTAATCGGTCTTTTTAACTAGGAGGTTAATAATATGCGTAATAAAATTTTGGATGACTTAAAAGCAGCAATGAAAGACCAGGATAAAACTAAACTAGCGGTTATTCGAATGGTTAAAGCTGCTATGCAGATGGAAGAACTTAATAAAAAAAGAGAGCTTACTGATGATGAGGTTATAGATGTTATTTCTAAACAAATAAAAACTAGAAATGATTCTATTAGTGAATTTAAAAAGGGCGGAAGAGATGATTTAATAGAAGCTACATCTAAAGAAATTGATATTTTGAAAGCTTATTTACCTAAGCAGTTAACTGATGATGAAGTTATGGAAATTATTAATAATGTATTTAATGAAGTAAAACCAGAATCTGCTAAAGATATGGGCAAAGTTATGAAGGCTGTTACTCCTTTAGTAAAAGGTAAAGCTGATATGGGTAAGGTAAGTAGTATTATTAAAGAAAAATTAAATTAAAAATAGGCATAGCCTATTTTTTTAGTAATTATAATATGAATAATCTAGTTCTTCATTTGGTATAAATAAGTCATTTAGAAATTCTAGTGGGGTGTCGTTTAATGATTTTATGAAATTAGTTAAAACTTCTGAAAACTCTTCTTCAGTAAGTTTTTGGGCAGCGTTTGTATCTATGTCAGCTACTTTACTATTTATATTTTGCTTAGCAGTAATATCAAATGAATAGTTGTTTTTACCATCATTTAAAGATACACTTAATTTTGCTTCATAATTTGTTTTATTTTCTTTTTTATAACTTATTTTTCCAATGTAATTATCCGAAATAAAATCGAATGCAAAATCATTTTTTTGATATTTGCTAAATACCAAATTAGCAATTTCGGTATTATTTAATTTTATATTAATTTCTTTATTGTTATTTTTCTTAGTACCAGTTATATTATAATTTCCGTATTGAAGATTAAAATTATCATTTTTAGTATAGTATGAAATAATATTTTCATTGTTTTCATATATATCAAAGCCTATTATTTTACTTAAATTATTATAAATATTTAGTGTGATTTCTTTATTTTCTATATATGAGAAATTTTCATTGTTTATTTCATTTTTAATTTCTTCTTTAGTCATTTTAGACATTGATGAAATTATTTCTATGGCTTTTTGATCATTATATAAATCATTATATATAGCTTTGTATAATCTTTTCATTTCATTTGGGTTTATTTTATATGTGTTTTTAGTTACTTTAATTTTTTTATTATTTATGGTAATTGTAGTTTTATTTTTAGAAAGGGATTTTTTATTAATATTTTTTTTAAGTGATTTTCCGCACAAATTAATTAAGTATTTGATATCGCTAGTGTTTATTTGGTTAGTATTTTCAAAGAATGCTGTTAGATCTTGGTTTTCAACATTATATAAAATTAGTTTATCTAGCGAAGATAATTTGTGATATAAGTTTGAGTTTTTAATATATCCGGTATAGCTATATTCTTTGTTATTTTTATCAGTCATATATATTTTTGTCTCAGCGCTTTTACTTTTTTCATCGGTTCCAAATTTAACACCGTATGTATAATTTGAAAATGATTTAAGGTTATTTAAGTCTGTATTAAATTTAAAATTAATATCAGTTATCCCTGTTTTAGTAGTTATATCCGGGATATTTTCATTAATTTTTTTGACGGTTTTATCAATTGCTTTATTAAATATTTTGCTTGGAGAAAACATTATATTATATAGTAAAATTGTATATATAAGCATAATTATAATCGCTAAACCACTTATTAATATTATTTGTTTTTTCATTAAGCACACATCCTATCATTTTTATTGTATCAGATTGTATTAGTGATTTTTTATAAATTAGTAATTATTTTTATTTCTGATGTATAAATGTGTTAAGGAAAATCTTTAATTATTTTTAAACTTTTGTTATAATGAACATATAGGAGGGTTTGCGTATGGCAAGAAAAAAAGTAGAAGAAAAAGAGGAAATTAAAGATATTGAAAAAGAAGGGCTTGATTTAACGGCAATTAAGAGTGAATTAACTGATTATATGAAGGATAGAATTGATAGAGAAGTTTCTAATGCCGTGGAAAAGGCATCAAAAAAATTAGTAAGGCATAAAAATGCAATAATTATTAGAAGAGATATTTTAATAGTTATATTAATTATGATTTGTTTATTTTTGGGATATAATTTATATAAAAATTCAGATATAAATATTGATATAACTAGGGGTAAAAAAGAAGAAAGCCAAGAAATTGATTCTAGCAGTGAGCCTGTAAAAGAAGAGGAAAAACCAACCATGCAAAGTTTGACTGAAAAATATGGATATTTAATTAGTAATTTGCAAATAGATGAAGATAGTAGTTATTTAAAATCATTTTATACTGGTGATCTTACTAATGAGTTGAAACTTTATTTTTCATTAAATAATTTAGATGAATCAAAAGTGACATCAGAAGATGATACAGTTTATATTGATCAAAAAGATTTAAAAGAAGTTTATAATAATATGTTTGATGGAGAGTTCACACCTAAATCATTTAAATATGATGAATTAAATTTCCGCTATTTATCTTCAAAAGAACTATTTATTGCTGATGGGGATTTTGAGAAGGATGAATCTGATATCGTTAAAGAAATAATAAATATTGAGGAGCAAAATGATGGGGTTTTAATTACAACGGTTGAAGGTTTGATTGATGATGGAAAATTGTTTAATCCTGTTTCTGGACAGCAAGTAAAGAAATATAATTCTAAGGATAAATTAGAAAAACATAAAGGGTCCCTTACCAGTATGATTTATAGTTTTAGTAAATATGATGATAATTATAAGTTAGTAAAAATTGAGGCTGTATAAAAAAGAAAAAAGACATGGAAATGTCTTTTTTATGTTATGGGGTGGCAGGTCCAGTAGGACCTTGAGGTATAGTTAAATTAAGGGCGTAGTTTGGTGATATTCCAGTGATAGTTGCTGCAGCGTCTGTTCCTGGGGCTCCGGTAGTAACGGTTCCAATCGTTAGTGTTATTGGTTCACCAGCAGGCCCAGTAGGTCCGATTTCTCCAGCAGGCCCAGTAGGTCCGATTTCTCCAGCAGGCCCAGTAGGTCCGATTTCCCCAGTAGGCCCAGTAGGTCCAATTTCTCCGGCAGGTCCGGTAGGCCCGATTTCTCCGGTAGGTCCAGTAGGTCCGATTTCTCCGGTAGGTCCAGTAGGTCCGATTTCTCCAGCAGGTCCAGTAGCTCCAATTTCTCCGGCAGGTCCGGTAGGTCCAGTAGGGCCAATCATTGTAGATAGTCTTTGACAGCGGCGGCCTTCTTTTAGTATTTGTTCTATTTTATTTTGAAAATTATTATCCATTTTTCCTCCTTTCTTTAATATAGTATGATGTGCCTTTTATTATGAATAGTTTAGTTAAACTATTATTTTTAATAAATTTGTTAAATTGATGCTGCAAAATCATATAATTATGTTATAATATTGTTGGCTTTTTTAAAAAGACATGAATATGGATTTTTATGCCTAGTGCCTTATGGTGGTGTAAATTCGAAATATTCAGAAGTTATAACAAAAGGAGGATGAAAAATGGCAGTTGTGTCAATGAGTTATTTACTAGAAGCTGGTGTTCATTTTGGACATCAAACAAAAAGATGGAATCCTAAGATGAAGGAATACATCTTTACAGCTAGAGATGATATTTATATTATCGATTTACAAAAAACAGCTAAAAAAATTGAGGAAGCTTATGAAGCTTTAAAGGAAATAGCTGCAAATGGTGGAAAAGTTCTATTTGTTGGAACTAGAAAACAAGCATCTGATGCGGTTAAGGAAGAAGCTTTAAGAAGCGATTCTTATTATGTTAATGAAAGATGGTTAGGTGGAACACTTACAAACTTTAAAACAATTAGAAGAAGAGTTAAAAGATTAGAACAAATCGAAAAAATGGAGAAAGATGGAGTATTTGATCTTCTTCCTAAAAAAGAAGTAGCTCATATCAAAAAGGAATATGCTAAATTAGATAAATTATTGTGTGGTATTAGAGAAATGTATAAATTACCACAAGCTATGTTTATAGTTGACCCATCTAAAGAGGAGATAGCAATTAGAGAAGCTAGAAAATTAAATATTCCTGTATTTGGTATTGTTGATACTAATTGTGATCCTGATATGGTTGATTATGTAATTCCTGGTAATGATGATGCAATAAGAGCAGTTAAGTTAATTACTGGTGTTTTAAATAATGCAATTGTTGAGGCTAATGGAGGAAAATTAGTTGATTATGTAAGTGATGGCCGTAAAGAAGAAAAAGGCGAAGATATTATGCAGAAAGCCTTAGAAACTGTTAAGAAAAAAGAAGATAGAAAACCAAAAACTGAATTTAAATCTGATAAAAATAAAAATAGATCATCTGAAAAAGTAGAAACTAAAGACGCTTTAGAAAAAGAGGAGAAAAAGGAAACTGTTAAAGTTGAAAAAGCTCCAAAAAAAGAAGTAAAAGCTGAAGTTAAAAAAGCCGATGTAGATTTATCTACAAAAACAGTAGCTGAACTTCGTGAAATGGCTAAAGCAAAGGGTATAAAAGGAATTTCTACAATGAAAAAAGCTGAATTAATTGAAGCTTTAAATTAATAAATTAAGATGACTAATGTCATCTTTTTTAAATAAAAGGAGGGAAAAATATGATTAGTGCAAGTTTGATTAAAGATTTGAGAGAAAAAACTGGTGCAGGAATGCTTGATTGTAAGAAAGCATTAGAAGAAAATGGCGGCGATATCGATAAGGCTATCGATTGGCTTAGAGAAAAAGGAATTTCTAAAGCGGCTAAAAAAGCTGATAGAATAGCTGCTGAAGGTGTGGCTGCTATACTAGTTGATGGTAATGATGCTGTTATATTAGAAATGAATGCAGAGACAGATTTTGTTGCTAAAAATGAAAAGTTTCAAAATTTAGTTAAATCTATTTTGGAGGCTATTATTAAAAGTGAAGCTAATACTTTAGAAGAAGTAATGGAACTTCCTTGTGAAGATGGTACGGTTAATGATTTAATTGTCTCTAGAACAGCAACTATTGGTGAAAAACTTTCTTTGAGAAGATTTAACAGAGTTACTAAGAAAGATGATGAAACATTTGGTGAATATATTCATATGGGTGGTAAAATAGCTGTTCTTATAGTTACTGAAGGTACTACCGGAGAAGTTGCTAAAGACGTTGCTATGCACGCAGCAGCTATGAGACCTACATATGTTAGACCTGAAGATGTTCCTGCATCAGAAGTTGAAAAAGAAAGAGAAGTTCTTAAAGAACAAGCTATAAATGAAGGTAAACCTGCCGAAATAGCTGAAAAGATGGTTGAAGGAAGAGTTAAAAAATTCTTTAAAGAAATTTGTCTTGAAGAACAACCATTTGTAAAAGACGGGGATATTGATGTTAAGACTTTTGTTAAGAATAATGGTGGAGTAATAAAAGAAATGTACCGTTTTGAAGTAGGCGAAGGAATGCAAAAAAGAGAAGAAAACTTTGCTGAAGAAGTTATGAAACAAATGAAATAAGTATCTTTATGATGCTTATTTTTTGAAAGGAAAATATTATGAATCAATTATTTACTGTAGATACTAATAAAAAGGTGATGTATGTTACTTTAGATGATAAATTAGTAAAGACTATTGAAAATGTATGGATTGGTAGAAATGGTGTTTCAACTTTTGATAATGCAATAGATTTTGATGAGAAAACGCCTTTAGGATTATTTAATTTAGGTGTTTCTTTTGGAATTCATGATATAAATATAAAATACCCTTATATAAAGATAGATGATAATAGTTATTGGGTTGATGATTATAAATCAGTTCATTATAATTATTTTGTGGAAATAGGTAATGAGGTTAATAGTTTTGATTATCCTTATATTATAAGTCTTAAAAATAAAGATTTTGATTCGGCAGAACATTTAATTGATTTTAAAAAACAGTATGAGTATGCAATATTTATTGAATATAACGCTTATCATCAAATTATTGATGGCAAGGGTAACAATAAGGGCTCAGCAATATTTTTACATTGTCATGGCGATAAAGGATATACTGGTGGATGTGTAGCAGTATCTAGGGAAGATATGCTTTGGATAATGAATTTTATTGATAGAAAAAAGAATCCTAAAATATTAATACAATAGTTAAGTTTTATAAGTGGGTATTTTTAATATTCACTTTTTAATGTTTATGTTTTTTTACATTATTAATTTATTATTTTTATACTTTAATTGTTTTATAAAAAAAAATATATTATAATATATATGGATAAGAGAGGTAGTATATGGATTATTCAAGGCTGAAAGTTCCAAATCATATTGCTTTTATAGTTGATGGGAATGGAAGATGGGCAACTGAAAGAGGACTATCTAGGAGTGAAGGCCATATGGAAGGCTTTAAAAATTTGATGAGGCTGCTTAGGTATACTTATTCTAAAGGAGTTAAATATGTAAGTGCTTACTTGTTTTCAACTGAAAATTTTAAAAGGAGCAAAAAAGAAGTAGATTTTATTATGAGTCTTCTTACTGGAAAAATAAAAGATATTTTAAATTTTTGTTATAGTGAGAAAATTAAGGTTTTATTTTCTGGAAGGCGAGATAATTTATCTGATAATATTTTAAAATCAATTGATAATATTGAAAAGCAAACTGAGATATATAATAAAAGAGTATTTAATATATGCTTTAATTATGGAGGACATGCAGAAATAGTTGATGCAACTAAAAGAGTAGTGCTAGATATTTTAGATGATGTCATTGATATAAAAGATTTAGATGAAAAATTATTTAGTAAATATTTATATCAAGATTTACCACCTGTTGATTTGATGATTAGAACTAGTGGTGAACAAAGATTAAGTAATTTTATGTTGTGGCAGTGTTCATATGCGGAGTTTTATTTTCCCAAAGTTTATTTTCCGGATTTTGATGAAAATGAGTTTGATAAGGCTATAATCACATATACTAAAAGAGATCGTAGATTTGGAGGTATTAATTATGAAAAAACGAGTAATTAGTGCGTTTGTTGCACTAGCAATTATAATTCCGCTTATTTTTGTTGGAGGTAATCCTTTTAATATTGGAGTTTATATATTTAGTGTACTTGCTTTAAAAGAATTTTTAGATATAAAGGCTACAAAAAAAGCTTTACCCATTTTTATTCAGCTTATTGCATATATTTTTATGACACTGATTATATTAGTGGATAAAACGGCTGATACGATGTTTACATTAGATTATAGGGTTTTAGTTGCACTTTTCATGGCTTTTTTAATCCCAACAGTATTTTATCATGAAAGAAGTAAATATAGTATTAATGATGCATTTTATATGATCGGAGGACTTTTATTTTTAAGTATTTCTATGTCTCTTTTGATTTTAATTAGAAATAAAAGTTTAGAAACACTTATATTTTTACTTTTAATTCCAATGGTTACTGATACATTCGCATATATTGGTGGTAATCTTGTTGGCCAGCATAAACTCCTTGAGGACATTTCTCCTAAGAAAACTGTAGAGGGCATGATTATAGGCACTTTAATGGGGGTTTTTATAAGTGCGATGTATTATCATACAGTTATTGATGTGGAATTTTCAAAGATAAGTTTACTTTTGATTTGTACTTTTCTTAGTGTTTTAGGACAATTAGGAGATTTAGTGTTTTCAGCTATTAAGAGATATTTTGGAAAGAAGGATTTTTCTAATATAATGCCTGGACACGGTGGTATTTTGGATAGACTTGATAGTATTATATTTGTTATTTTAGGTTTTATGTTTTTTATAAATTTGATGTAAAAGGAGGATATATGACTTTAGTTTATTTTATTTTGATACTTGGTATTATAATTTTAATTCATGAATTTGGACATTACTTTTTTGCTAAAAGAGCTGGAATTTATGTTTATGAATTTTCAATAGGTATGGGTCCTAGAATATTTAAATGGACAAGAAAAAATGATGAAACAGAATATTCTATAAGATTAATTCCAATTGGTGGCTTTGTTCAAATGGCTGGTGAGGAAATAGAGGATGATCCTAATGTGCCTAAAAATAAGAAATTTGCTGAAAAAACATTTGGTCAAAAATTTATGACAGTTATTGCAGGAATAATGAATAATTTTATTTTAGCTATTGTTCTTTTGTTTCTCTTAGCATTATTTAACGGAGCGCCTCAAAATAAGGCATTAGTTGGAGTAGTAAGTGAGGATATGCCTGCTTATGCGGCCGGATTACAAGAGGGAGACAGAATACTTAAAATAAATGGTAAAAAGGCTGACAGTTATGATATTTTTGCACTAGAGCTTCAAGTTAATTCTGGAAAGGATATTACTTTAGAAGTTGACCGTAATGGGGTTAATCAAACTGTTACTATTACGCCTAAAAAGGTAGTAGAAGATGGTGGTGAAGTATATAGGTATGGATTCGCACTTAATGATGAGGTTAAAACTGGATTTTTTGCTTCTCTTAAGTATGCTTTTATAAAAACATTTAGTCTTTTATATCAAATGGTTCTTACAATATTTTATCTAGTAACAGGTACACTTGGTTTAAAATCTTTTTCAGGGCCAGTTGGTATTTATAATATAGTTGGGCAGGCTGCTTCTTCTGGTTTTTGGTCTTTAGTTAGTTTAACTGCTTTACTAAGTATAAATGTTGGATTTATTAATTTACTACCACTTCC
>CAMNJS010000031.1 GCA_946541645.1 uncultured Bacillota bacterium
AAATATAATTTTGATATAATTAAAAAGAATAAGAAAGTGTGATAATATGAATAAGAAGGGGCAAGCTCTTGTAGAATTCGTGTTAGTCTTACCGGTATTACTAATAGTCATAATGTCTTTAATCGATGTCGGTAATATTTTTATGAATAAATATGAGTTAAATAAAGACCTAGAAGTAGTTACGACCATATATCAAAATCATGATAAAAAAGAACTTCTAGCATACACAGCAAACGAAAATATCGAATTTAGCGAAAGTTTAAATAATCATTTAACAGTACTAACCCTAAAAAAAGATATCGAAATAAACGCTCCAATACTATCAAACATTTTAGGCAAAAAATACACAGTTGAAGTATCAAGATCAATTTACGGAGAAGAAAATGACTAACAAAGGACAAAGCTTAGTAATTTTTGTTTTATTATTACCGATAATCCTTATTTTAATATCCCTAGTATGGGAGCTTGGAAATCTATCATATATACAAAACAAATACGAAAGCGAAGTAAAAAACATCATCAAATATGGATTAATCCATAAGAATGAAGCTAATATAGAAGAAAAATTAAGCACCTTGCTAGATGCCAACTTAGAAGGTGAAAAAAATATAACTATAGAAAATAACACAATAACAATAAACATAAAAAAAGAATATAAAACAATATATCGCATGATATTTAAAGATAAACTAGATCTTGACATTACTTATACTGGATATACCGAAGGAAATAATATTATCATAAAAAAAGAATAGAGGGATATAATGGCGTCTAATAAAGCAAAAATAATAACTATAACATCAGTTAAAGGAGGAGTTGGCAAAAGCACACTAGTTTTGAATTTAGCTGGTGTTTTAAGCAGTCAAAAACAAAAAACAATTATTGTCGATTTAGATTTAAGTAGCGGAGTGATTGCTGCTAGCTTAGATGTTGCAAATACTAACGATATATATTCATTAACAGATGACATGATGAATAATAGATATACAAATGCCGAAAAATATATATCAAGTTATAATGAATATATTGATGTCCTTGCCTGCCCAAACGATCCTAGAAATACTCTAAAAATTTTTCCTCAATACATTGAAACAGTTTTAAAAGAACTTAAATATAAATACGATGTCATTTTAATTGACACAAATCACGTGATAAGCGAAATAAATTTGGCAGCATTTGATGAAAGCGATGAAATTTTATATATTTTAACAGATGATCTAATGAACTTAAAAAATATGAAAACTTTAATCGCCATATATGATGATATGAATGTCACAAAATATAAAATAATATTAAACGAAAATATAAAAAGATTAAACACCTTTGAAGTAAAAACAATTTTAGGGAAAGAAATAGACTACACTTTACCAAAAAGTTTCTATGAAGAAGACATGGGAAAATACACTGAAAACGGTAAAATTATGACAATAGAAAAGCCAAATAGCAAAGAAACAAACATTTTAAAAGAAATAATAAAATAGGAGGGCTGGAAATGGAACAAAAAAAATTTAAAACAGAATTTTCCGCCATAGATAAAAAAGTAGAAATAACTGAAACAAGCGATTACAACGAATTTAAAAACAAAGAACTATTAGATAAACTGCGAAACAATATTATTCAGCACCTAATAGATAGCGAAGCTTTAAATAAAAACGTTGATGACTTTATCAAAAACGGAATTGACGAAATAATAAATGATTATGATCTAAGCAGTAACGAAAGAAACTATATATATAACCTCATAGATAACGAAATAAATGGTTATGGTCCACTAACTGAACTATTAAAAGATAAAGAAATAACCGAAATTATGGTTAATAGTCCAGATGAAATATATATTGAACTAGACGGAAAAGTAATCAAAGATGAAAGCGTAAGCTTCATTAACGATGAACACATAATTAGAGTTGTTCAAAGACTAATCCAGCAAGTTGGAAAAACTATTGATACAGCCCACCCAATGGTTGACGCGAGACTAGATGATGGATCTAGATTAAACGCTATATTGCCGCCACTATCATTAAATGGGCCAGTAGTAACAATAAGAAAATTTAAAAGCGAATTAGTAAATATTGAAGACTTTCTAAGAACAGGTACATTAACACCATATATGGCAAGATTCTTAGAAGCTTGCGTTCATGCTAAATTAAATATACTAGTAGTAGGAGGAACCGGAGCCGGTAAAACAACCCTATTAAACGTTTTATCATCATTCTGCGACGAAGATGATAGAATAATTACAATAGAAGACGCCGCTGAGCTTAAATTAAAACAGCCGCATGTTATTTCCTTAGAAACCAGAAACAACAACTATGAGGGAGAAGGCGCCATAACAATCAGAGATTTAGTAATAAACTCACTTAGAATGAGACCAGACCGAATAATCGTCGGTGAAGTAAGAGGTAAAGAAGCATTTGATATGCTTCAAGCCATGAACACTGGTCACGAAGGAAGCATGACAACAATGCACGCCAACAGTCCAGAAGATGCTTTAAATAGATTAGAAACCATGGTATTAATGAATGGTGTAGAAATTCCTGTCGGCGCAATTAGAGAATATATTGAAGGAGCAATTCAAATAGTTGTACAAGTAAAAAGACTAACCGACGGAAGAAGACGAATCAGTACCATAAGCGAAATAACCGGCATTGAAAACGGCGAAATAAAACAAGAAAAAATATTTGAATTTATTCAAACTGGAGTTTTAGAAAATGGAGAAGTAGCCGGTGAATTTATTCTCCATAAATACATACCGAAAAACTATGATCGCATTAAAGCAAAAGGAATAGATGATTTAAAAGACATATTTAAAGGATAAGGGGATATTATGAACGAAGTAGGTAATTTTAACATTACAAATACAAGCAAGCCAGTAAGCAGCAATATAACTGTCGTTTTTTCGCCGTCTTTAAATACCCAGTTATACTACTACGTAATATACAAAGATAACAAAATTGTAACTACTTCCGCCCCCTTAACCCAAAATACCTTAATTAATTTTACTGAAACCGGAATTTACCGCATAAAAATAAAAGCTCATCTTGTAACAGGTTTAGACCAAGAAATAACATCAGGATATTACATAATAGATAAAGAAAAACCAGAAATAACCGTAAAAAATGAAAACTTAGAAATAAACGAAAACCCATTAGAAACTATCAAAGATAACGTCACCGCCAAAGATAACTACGATGGCGATATGACAAGTTTAATAAAATACAATATTGATACTTTAGATTTAAAAACAGACAAAGAGCAAAAACTAACATACACAGTAATCGATAGAGCAGGAAATGAAGCTACAAAAGAAATCAATATAAAAATAAATCAGCCAAATAACGCTCTATTCTTGCTGCAAGGAACTTTCATAATTATAATGCTTATCATATCAATTATAATTGTTAAATTTCAAAAAGCATTTAAATTAGAAAAAAGAATTGAACCATACACCTTAAAGAAAATAAATAACAAAGATCTATCAATATCTGAAAAACTAATAAATCAGTACCAGAATTTATTAGATAAAATAACTAAAAATTTTGATAAATCAGAAATAGCTAAAAAATATTCAAAAAAACTAGAAAAATATAGTCCAGTAACAAAGCTTCATAAAAACGGAGAAGAAATATTTGCTGGTAAATTTATAACCGCCACAATTTTCGTAATTATCGCTTTAATCATACAAGGATTAAAATTAAAGTTATTAGCGTCCTACGAAATACTACTAATTTTTACCTTTGGCTTTTTCGTCCTAGATATCCTATATTTTATAAAATATAAAATATTTAGATGGAAAATAGAAAGTGATTTCATTGCGGCCATTACAATTATGAATAATGCATTCAAATCAGGACGAAGCATAATTCAAGCTATTGATATTGTAAGCCACGAATTAAAAGGAAAAGTAGGCGAAGAATTTGAAAGAATGAGTCTTGAGCTCTTATACGGATTAGGAATAGATGTTGTCTTCAAAAGATTCGCTAAAAGAATAAACCTTGAAGAAGCAAGTTACTTAACCGCCTCACTTACCATTTTAAATAAAACAGGCGGTGACATTATAAAAGTTTTTGATACAATCGAAAGAAATATGTTTGATAAACGAAAACTAAGATTAGAACTATCATCACTAACAAGTGGAAGCAGAATAGTTGTAACCGTTTTACTTGGAATGCCATTTTTCTTCGTCTTAGTAATTAACGTTATAAACCCTGAATACTTTATACCATTTTTTACTACCACTGTTGGCATCATCCTATTGATATTTATGATAATTTACTATATAATCTTTGTTGTAGTAGTTCGTAAAATAATGAAGGTGGTGATTTAATGGATAGTTTCATTAAAAAAGTTTATTCAAGAAAAACTTTAAACGAATTAAATCACGATATTATTTGCTTAGGAAAAGATACCAAATATACAGCCGTAAGCTTTTGCAAAGATAGACTACTTACAAGCCTTCTAATATTTATAATTGTTATAATATTTACAAAAACTGGATACCTAACTGCACCATTTATAACAATTATATATTATTACTTATTCTACTACTTTAATATTACAAGAAAGCTAAATAAAAAAGATATAAGAATTGAACATGAAGCCCTATATTTCTTTGAAATTTTAACATTAACACTAGAGTCAGGAAGAAACCTAGAAAACGCGCTAACCGTTACATGTGATAATGTTGAATCAGAAATTTCTGATGAATTTAAAAAAACATTAAGTGAAACCAAATTAGGCAAATCATTAAACGAATCATTAAACGATATGAAAAAAAGAATATCATCAGATACTATAAACAACATAATATTAAATATAATCCAAACATCAGAATTTGGTAACAGTATATTAGATACGCTTTATAATCAAGTTGATTTTTTAAGGGAAAAGCAAATATTAGAAATTAAAAAACAGATAAATACGATACCAAACAAAGTAAGCGTTATTTCAGTAATATTTGTAGTACCACTAATCCTAGTTTTAATATTAGGACCATATTTAATTAGCTTTTTAAGTTAGGGGGGAATAAAATGTATTATTTTATTGGAATCAAAGGAACTGGCATGAGCGCACTTGCGTGCATTCTAAGTGATTTGGGATATGAAGTGAAAGGAAGCGACCAAGAAAGGCACTTCTTTACCGAAAAAGGATTAATAGAAAGAGACATTGAAATATTACCTTACAATGAGGATAATATTACTAAAGATATGACCATTATTAGAGGAAACGCCATCAAAGACGATCATCCAGAACTAATAAGAGCCGAAGTAAAAGGACTCAAAATATATACATACCCAGAAATGGTTGCTAAACTTACAAAAATGTTTAGAACTATTACCATAGCTGGATGTCATGGCAAAACAACTACAACTTCAATGTTACACCACGTTCTAAACAACATAACCGGTTCAAACTGCTTAATAGGGGATGGTACCGGCTTTGCCAGTAAAGATAATAAATATTTTGTACTAGAAGCCTGCGAATATCAGAGACACTTTCTTGCATACGAACCGTATTATGCAATTATAACTAACATTGAATTAGATCATGTTGATTATTATAAAGATATTGATGACCTAAGAGACGCTTATACCGAATATGCCAATAAAGCCGAAAAAATGATAATTGCTTGTGGTGACGACCCATATACCCATAGTTTAGAAGTAAATAAACCTATATTTTTCTACGGCTTTGACGAAGACAATGATATTATCGCTAAAGATGTTGAATATACTGAGTCAGGCGTAACCTTTGACGTGTTTGCTGAAGAAAACTATTATGGCCACTTTGACCTTCCAATATATGGTAAGCACATGCTCCTAGATGCCCTAGCTGTTATAAGCATCTGCTGCTACGAAAGATTAGAAGCAAAAGATGTTGCTAAAGCTCTAAAAACATTTAAAGGCGCGCGTAGAAGATTTTCCGAAACTAAAGTTTTAGATAACATTTTAGTAGATGACTATGCTCATCACCCAACAGAACTAAAATGTACAATCAAATCAGCTAAACAAAAATATCCAAATAAAGAAATAGTAGCCATCTGGGGTCCTCATACATACTCTAGAACAGATGCCTTTAAAGATGACTATGTCGAAGTATTAAAAACTGCTGACAAAGCCTACGTTATGGATATATATGGAGCAAGAGAAAAAGAAGAAGATTTTAATATATCATCTGATGACATCATAAAAGAAATACCAAATGCTGAAAAAATATCTGAAACTAATTTTAAAAATCTTTTAAATCATCATAATAGCGTTTTATTATTTATGAGCCCCAATGATTTGACCGATTTTGAAAACAATTATATAGAAGAATATAAAAAAAATAATAGCTAGACTTTCTAGCTATTTTATATTGACAAAAATGGTAAAATAATCATATAATCTAGATGTAATTTAGGTGATAATATGAAAGACAAAATATTAGAATTAATAGATAGTATGGAAGGCTCTTTACTTGGAATAGGCATAGATGATGAAACCTTACTCGAAAAAATAGAACGCAACAGCAAAATTGATCTTTGCTACATATTAAGTAATAATGGAAAAGAAAAAGGCAAAAAATTTAAACTATTTCAAAAAGGAAGAAATAAAAAAATTAATATCAAAAAACTAAAAAAATACTTCAAAAAAAAATCACTTGATAACGTTCTATGCGACTATAATGCTGTCAAAAAATTTACCAGATCTTTTATAAGCGGTAGTATATATATAAATAAAGGATGCCTTTATATATATGGAAATATAGGCGATTTAAAAACTTTAAAAGAAAAATATGAAAAATATACAAGCGAAATAAAGCTTTTAAAAAATAATAAAACATTCTTACTAACTATAAATAATAAAAAAACCAAAAGTACAGTTTTAAAAGATGCAGCATATAAAATTTTATTTTTCTTAAGCGATAGTCTAGATAACTTAACCGAGTTTTTAGCAAATTAAAGGAGTAAATATGGAAAAAGAAGTAAAAAATAAAATAGTAACGCTAGAATATATAGACTGGATAGAAAACTACACCGAAACCCATAAATATTTTTCATCTGAAGATGGCCTTTTCAGCACGCAAAACTCTATAGATAAAGAAAATATTAAAAAATTACAAAACTTTTATGAAGCTGTAAGCAAATATGCAAGTGAAAATTACATAATGCCTGAAGCAAAACCAAATCTTACATATTTTAAATTAGAATATAATGGAATTAACTATAGTTTAGGATGCGCTAAGCGCTTTGAAACATCTTATTTTTGTAACCGCACAGACTTTGAAAATAAAAATAATATTATCGACTTAGAATACATAATTAACGGCAAAAAACAACCAATAACCACGATTATTGATTCAAAAATGAATATATTAACAGTACTACTTGAAGAATTAAAACTTGCAGGGGTTGAAGAAGACTTCATTAATAATGAAGTTGTAAAAGTATACGTCAAAAAAAAATAACAAAAAACACTTGACTACAAACATATTTAATGATAACATGTTTGTAGACACAAAGAAGTGTTTTTATTTTGGAAAAAACATAAAATTAAAGTAGGTGAATATTGTGGCAAGTCCAAAAAAGTTTTTTAGTAATGTTTTTAAAGAAATGAAAAAAGTAAGATGGCCAAAAAGAAAAGAAATGGTAAAATACTCATTTGCTGTTTTAGCATGTATCATCGTTTTATCAATATTTTTCGTTTTCTCAGACATGATAATAGCTGGCATTAAAATCTTATTGGAGATGATATAATGGAAAAAGAATGGTATGTAGTAAACACCTATTCAGGTCATGAAAGCAAAGTAAAAGAAAAACTAGAGATGCGTGCTAGTTCAATGGGAATGGAAGACTATATTTTAAGAGTAGTTGTTCCTGAAACCAAAGAAATAGACGCAAATGGCAAAGAAAAAATAAAAAAACTATTTCCAGGATATATCTTAGTCGAAATGGTTATGACTGATGAAGCATGGTTTATTGTAAGAAACACCCCTGGTGTTACCGGGTTCATCGGATCATCAGGAAAAGGAGCTAAACCATTTCCGCTTACACCAAGTGAAGTAGATAAAATATTAAGTTCACAAGGCATGAGCAGATTAGATGCCGAAAACGATTTAAAAGAAGGCGAAAAAGTTAAGATAATAAGTGGCCCATTCGAAGGAATGTTTGGAACCATTAAAAGTGTCGATGCGAGCAAAGCCGCCCTTGAAGTTATCGTTGACTTATTCGGCCAAGAAACTACAATTGAATTAGAGTTTTCACAAATTTCTAAAGCCTAGTTTACAAACCACAAATTTTGTGGTACTATTAAATGGCTATATTTTATATATAGATACAAGTGGGAGATTGAAAAAATGAAAAGCGGATATCATTTGAACCACTCGCGAAAAAAAACAAGAGGAGGTGTTTTTCGTGGCAAATGTAGCAAAAAAAATTAAAATCCAAATACCTGCCGGAAAAGCAACACCAGCTCCACCAGTTGGTACAGCTTTAGGACCTGCAGGGATTAACATAGGAGATTTCTGTACAAAATTTAACGATGCAACCAAAGATAAAATGGGTGACATATTACCAGTTGAAATTTCTGTTTATGATGATAGAACTTTCGATTTTGTAATTAAAACTCCACCAGCAGCATTCTTGATTAAAAGAGCTTTAAAATTAAAAAAAGGCTCAGTTAATGGAAAAAAAGACATAGTTGGCACTTTAACAAAAGACCAATTACGTGAAATTGCTGAAATAAAACTTCCAGATTTAAACTGTTATGATATTGAATCTGCAATGAAGATTATCGAAGGAACAGCTATAAATATGGGAGTTAAAGTAGAAGACTAATTACCACATGTAATGTGGGAGGATTATCCGCAAAAACCACAAGGAGGTAAAAATGAAAAAAGGTAAAAAGTATGAAGCTGCTATTAGTAAAGTTGACAAACATAAAGCTTATACTAAAGAAGAAGCAGTAAAACTAGTTAAAGAGACTTCTTATGCTACTTTTGATGCATCAGTTGAAGTTGCTATGCGTTTAAACCTAGATACTAAGAAAGCCGATCAACAATTGAGAGGTGCTGTAGTTTTACCTAAAGGAACAGGAAAAACTAAAAAAGTATTAGTACTCGCTAAAGGCGAAGCCGCTAAAGCTGCTAAAGAAGCCGGCGCAGATTATGTTGGTGAAGCAGAACTAATTGAAAAAATTGAAAAAGAAAACTGGTTCGATTTTGACTCATTAGTCGCAACTCCAGATATGATGCCCGCACTAGGTAAAATAGGACGTATCTTAGGGCCTAAAGGATTAATGCCAAACCCTAAAACCGGTACTGTCACTATGGATACTAAAAAAGCTGTAGAAGAAATTAAAAAAGGCCGTGTTGAATATCGTACTGATTCATTCGGTAATGTTCACGGAATAATTGGTAAAGTATCATTTTCAGACGAAGACTTACTTGCCAACTTAAAAGCCTTTGTCACTTTAATTATCAAATCAAAACCATCAGTTGTTAAAGGAACATATGTTAAAAATATTACAGTTTCTTCAACAATGGGACCTGGCATCAAAATTGATGTAAATAGTTTTGACAACTAATAAATAGTGTGTTATAATGAAAACACATTCAAAAAATATATTATGCCGTAGACAGTAGGTGCTAAAAGCTTAATTTCCTACCGAGGATTAAATAAATTCTTTAACTCTACGCGCATAATGTGTAGAGTTTTTATATTAAGGAGGTGCTAGACGTGGCAAATCAAAAAATCTTAGATCAAAAACAAGCAATTATTGACGAAATCGCCGATAAGACAAAAAAAGCTGGATCTGTTATCTTGTTTGAATATCAAGGTCTAACAGCTTATGACACAAATAATTTAAGAAGGCTATTAAAAGAAAATGGCTCAGAATTTAAAATCTATAAAAATACTTTAGTAAAAAGAGCTTTTGACACTCTAAAGATAGATTTAGATGAAGAATTAAAAGGGCCAAAAGCTATCGCGTTCTCAGAAGATTCAATTGCTCCAATCAAAGTTTTATATGACTTTGCGAAAAAGAATAAAGCCCTAGTTGTAAAAACTGGCTTAATTGACGGAGAAATTACTGATGAGGAAAAATTAAGAGAATTATCTACTATCCCATCAAGAGAAGGATTACTTACAATGCTTGCTGGTGGCTTAATAGGTACCGTAAGAAACTTAGCTATTTGTCTTGACTTAAGAGCTCAAGACCTAGAAAAAGAAGAAAAATAAAAAAAGAAAGGAATGATATAAATGGCAAAACTTACAAAAGAAGAATTTATTAAAAGCTTAAACGAAATGTCACTACTTGAAATAAAAGAATTAGTTGACGCAATGAAGGAGGAATATGGCGTAGATCCAAGCGCAGTTGCAGTTGCTGCTCCTGCTGCTGGAGCTTCAGAAGAAGCTACTGGTCCAAGTACAGTTACAGTTACTTTAACTGCTGCTGGTCCTAACAAATTACCAGTTATCAAATTAATAAAAGAAGCAACTGGTTTAGGATTAAAAGAAGCTAAAGACATCGCTGATAACGGCGGAGCTATCAAAGAAAATATTCCAACTAGCGAAGCTGAAGAATTAAAGAAAGCTTTAGAAGAAGCTGGCGCTACTGTTGAAGTTAAATAATAATTATTAAAATAAGCCTGCACTACATACATAGTGCGGGCTTTACCCGTTTAATAAAAGGAGAAAAAATGTCACATTATTTTACAAATGATAACGAAAAAAGCGAAGAAAAAGAAATAAATATAAAAGTCGGCGGCCAAAGTTTAAAGTTTATTACCGATAATGGAATATTTTCTAAAAAAGGTTTAGATTTCGGCACTAGGACCTTATTAGAAAGCATCGAGCCAGAAAAAATAAAAGGAGACGTGTTAGACTTTGGCTGTGGGTACGGACCAATAGGAATATATTTAAAAAAAGTATGTAACTGTAATATTGATATGGTTGACATTAATGAGCGGGCTATTTCATTAGCAAAAAAGAACGCCGCTTTAAATAACGTTAATGTAAATATTTTTAAAAGCGACATATTTTCAAATGTAGATAAAAAATATGATTTCATTATTACAAATCCGCCTATCAGAGTAGGTAATAAAATACTATATGAAATTTTATTTTCATCATTAAAACACCTAAAAGAAAAAGGCAAATTACTTTTTGTAATCAATAAAGATCAAGGTGCAAAAAGCGTTATGAAAAACTTAAATGAAACCTGCAGCACAAAACTTATAGAAAAAAATAAAGGTTTTTATGTAATACTGGCTGAAAACCGTTGACAATTTATCAAAAAGCCTTTATAATTATAAATTGGCGACATGTACCTTTCAAGGTATATAAAAATCTAAAAAACATGGTTTAGGGGTGAAACATTTGGCTTATAAAATACAAAAAATAAACGCAAAACGTGAGAGAAGAAATTATGCGAAAACAGAAAACGCAATTGAATTATCTAATTTATTAGATATTCAAAAAACATCATACAATTGGTTTCTAACCGAAGGAATCAAAGAAGTATTTGAAGATATTTTCCCAGTGGAGAGTTTCACTGGAAATTTGTCGTTAGAATTTGGCGACTACAGTTTTGATGAACCAAGATATAACATTAAACAATGTAAAGAAAGATATTCTACTTATGCTGCGCCACTAAAAGTAGAAGCCAGACTTTTTAATGTCGAAACTGGAGAAGTAAAAGA
>CAMNJS010000032.1 GCA_946541645.1 uncultured Bacillota bacterium
ATACAACTGTATCTATTTGCATAGTTACGTTATCTTTAGTAATAACTGGTTGTGGGGCAAAATCTTTGACCATTTCTTTTAAACTAATTATGCTTGAAATTCTATCAATGAATGGTAGTTTAAAATGAAGTCCATTACTCCATGTCGTATAATATGAGCCTAACCTTTCAATGATAAAGCATTTTGATTGTGGTACAATTTTTATACTTGGTAAAACTATTATTAAAATTAATATTAAAATTACTCCTAAAAGTTCCATTATTTTTCCTCCTTAACTTTTTCAACTTTTAATTTGACACCTTTTATTTCTAAGACTTTTGCGATTTCATTTTCATTGATTGTGTGATCTGCATAAGCTGTCCATTCTTTGCCATCTATTTTGATAGCACCTTTTTCATTTTTAGTTATTTTTTCGGTTACTTTTCCAGTCATGCCTATGACTCTATCTGCATTTGTTTTTACTTTATTTTTATCTAAATATTTGGTTAAAATTGGTTTTGTTGTTATTAATAAAATTATTCCTCCAACGACAAATACTGAAAACTGGATAGTAAAGTTATCAGTATACATGGATATAAAAAGTGAAATTATACCGCTTGCAACAAACCATATTGTCGTTAAATTTACTGTTACAATTTCAACGAATGCTAGAAAAATAACTAAAATAAGCCATAATATCCACCCTTGCATTAAAACACCTCCATACTAAGATTATATCATGTGTATATCTATTTAGGCAATGAAAAAAACACCTTTCGGTGTTTTAACGTGACATTCCGTGACTTTCTTCAAAATCTTCTGCAGGTACCGTTGTTTCAGTAATAACTGGACTATATTCATCGTTGTGTTTTTCTCCCCACTGTCTAGCAGCTTCAATTTCATCTGTAAGATCATCTTCAGAAACTTTTTGAGAATCTGTAATTTCCATACTTTCTCTAACTGCCTTATCTAAATCAGTTTGACTCATGGTCTCTTCGTTAGGGGCTTCAGTATTTGGTTCTTGAACTAAATCTTCATCTTTCTTTTCTGATTTCTTTTTTGTTTTTTTCTTTTCGGGCTTTGGTTCTTCGGCAGGTTCTTCTTTCAAGTGTTTTGGCCCTTCTTTTGGTGCTTGTTCACCTTTTTTTAGTCGCATTTCAGCCCAATCTAGTGCGGTTTTTTCAATATCGTCATCGTTTTCAGTTCTTAAGCTATTAATTTGTTTTAAAGCAGCTTCTGTGTTTTCACTGATTCTTGCTTTAGTTTGTTTTAATTCTTCTTTGGCTGCTTCAGCATCTCTTTCACTATTAGCAAGTTTTGCTTCTAATTCGGCAACACGTTTTTTATCTCTAGCAACTTCTTTTTCTAAACGATGGAATGCTTCTACAGCATCGTACTGTGCAGCTTGTGATTGTTTAGCAACTTCTTGAGCTTTTTCTAATTGTCCTTTTAAATCTGAAGTTTCACGATCTTTATTTTCTATTATTCGATCTTTATCAACTATTTCTTTTCTTAAGTCAACGTTGTCTTTTCTTAGAGCAGCTAATTTAGCATCTCTATCTTCAAATCTTGCTTGAAGTTCAGCATGCTGTTCACTTAATGCTGCTTGTTTTTCTTCAATTTCTCTTAAAGCTTTTTCAGTTTCAGCATTTTCAGCTTCTAATTTTCGATATTCTATTTCGTCTATCATTCTTTGTCTTGCTTCTTTAAAAGATTTTTCATCTAATAAGTCGCTTGGAAGATTACCAAGAATGTAGTCATTATAAAATCTGTCGGCATCTTTTAAATCAATTCTAGTTTGACGGTAAGCTGTTAAGTATTCAGAATATGTCGTAAATTGAGTTAAATCATCTAAGTCTGATGTTTGCTCTTCAATAGGTTCATCAGCAATTTCTTCTTGAACTGGTTCAATATCTATTGGCTCAGATTCTTCAGTTTTTTCTTGAGCCTCTTCAGGTTCTTGTTCTTGTGTCTCTACCTCGTCTTCATCAATTATGTCTGATACTTTTTCGCCTTGTGGTTCTAAAGGCAAATCTAAATCAGGTTCGTCAAAGTCTTTGAAAATATCTGGCATTTCAGTTTCTTGAAGAACTGCTGGTTCTTCTGTAATTTGTGTGTTAAAATCTTTTGCTTCTTTATAAGCTTGTTCCATATCGTGTAATTTGGCAAGAAATTTTTCTTTTGACTCCTCACTTCTACTATCTTTCTGCTCTTCATATAGATTTCTTAAGGTTTCGATTGCTTCCTCACAGCTTCTAGTTAATTCAGCTTTTTCGGCTTCATCTATATTTTCTTTTAGTCTTTCAACATCTTCATAGAAGTGTTCTAGCATAGCATTGTAATCTTGCTGCTCAGTATTAGCCATCTCTTCTTGTTTTTCACGATATCCTTGCATAAATATATCTTTAATATTAACACCAAATTCTTTTAATCTTTCAAGTATTCCTGCTGGTTTTTCTTTTGCCCTACCAAAGTCTTTTAATCCTTGAGACATTTCTCCAGTAACTTTAATTGGGTTATAACCGGTTTGATTAAATTCTAACATATTCTCACTCCTCATTTCTAATTATTTCACGCATTACTTCTTTAACTGCTGTCCATTCGTCTTCAGGGATAACATCTAATTGATAGCCTTCTTCATTTTCTTTTATAACTGATGCATGAATTGTTTCCATATTTTGAGAATCAACTTCATTAAAAGTATATATTATATAATTTTTTCCTGTTTTTTCTAATTCAAAGCACAAAATTACTTCGGCTTCTTGTTCTTCACCATTAGACTTTTTTACCTTTATTTTTTGTAGTTCTTCCACAGGAACCCCTCCATTCTATTATTAATTATAGCATAGGTTATTTTTGTTGACAATCTTTTTTTGTTATTTTTAGCATTTTTCTTCAGCATTTAAACTGCATGTTAATACTTTATTAATAGCTGTCTCATATTTTTCTTTTAATTGCTTCTTTTCCTTTTTGGTAAGTGGCTTGTAAGGATCTTTTTGAGTTTCTACTGTACCAACTATATAATCTACTATTTGACCGTTTTTAACTATAATGACTGTTGGAAAATATAATCTTTTTATATTTATATCGTTTAATCCTTCATATACTGAGGCTTTTTCTCCAAGCTTTTTCAGTAATTTCTTGTAATTTTTACTTCCTTCTTTCTCAGTTATGACTTTGCCTTTTTCAAGTTTTTTTATATCACGGTCTTCTACGTTGTTCATATAATATATTTTCCCTAGTCCTGTGTCGCTAGCGGCTTTTAATAAAACCGAAACAGCATTACGGCACCAAGGACATTTTGGAAAGCCAAAGTAAATAACTCCTTCACTATCTAATATTTCAAATATTTTTTCATAATCAGCATAAATTATGGGATTATTTTTAGGGATATTTACGGTTATGTACTTTTTTCCGTTTTCATTTTCTTGCCCATTTAATTGTTCATATTCATTTTTAAAAGTATTTTTGGGTTTTAAAATTATTAATCCAGCGGTTAGTAGTGTGATTACAATTATAATTATTATTTTTTTTGTCATATTTTTTACCTCTTTTAAATTATAACATTTGTCTTTTAAATTGTAAATTAAAAACCTTTAAAGCTTTTTAATAAATCTTTTAGCTTTAAAGGCTTTTTTTGATATTTCTATTTCATCAAAATTTTTAATATACTGTCTTAAAAAATATATTTTGTCTAGGTTATTTTCAAATATTAAGTCAGTAAACTCTAATACTTTTTTTAACATGACTTCATTATATGTATAGTAGTTCCTAGTTCTCGGCATGTTTCCACTTGCAATTTGATAGTTTATAAATTCTTCATCGAAATTGCTTTTTGTAGCTGCAATTATTAATTTAGTTAAAGCATTTATATTATTTTGCCATACCACTTCTTCGACAGTTGAATTTGGGCATCTAAATTCAATAGTATTTTTGTTTCTAATTTTGTCATCTAGTTTGTAGAATTTTACGTTTGTTAAATTAAGTGACTGCATTCTGTATTCTACGGGCAAAAATCTTCTTAATTCTTCCATATTTTTTGCTTCATTAAGTTTGTCTATTGTCCAAAGTACGGTATCAGCGATAGGTCTTGCATATTTGTTTATAAAACATCTTGGTGAAATTTTGTCTCCGTAAAGGAATCTAAATAAGACGTCTTCATATAGTGTATATGTTTTTATAAATTTACGCCATGTATTGTAATCGTCTTTTAAAATATGAGCACCAATATGAATGTGCCCGCCGGCATTTCCTGTTGTAATTACTTTTCTTTTTTTTAGGTAATTACATATTTTTTTTATTTCTTGCCAGTTTTTTTCTTGGTCATGCATTATTGGAGAAATCACTTCTCCGCCGAATGTTAAGGATGCATCTTCTTTAGAAAGCCATTTATCAAAGTTTTTATTTAAATATATTTTTACTATTTGTCTTATCATTCTTTCATATTCTATTTCAATACCAAAAGTCACATTATAATCTAGGTTTAAGGTATCTCGGTATTCTAAATCGTAGTTTTCAACTAATACTAGAAAATCAAGTAGTTCTTTCTTGCTTAACTGTGATAATTTATCTGATCTTAACTTTTCCATGACTTGTTTCTTCGCTTAATAATGATAAATTTTCTTTTTTTAATTCTAGTATTTGTTTTAATCTTTCAATTCTTCTTTCGTTTATTTCTTGGTATTTAATAGCTTTTATTTCTAAGTAATCTTTTACATACTCTTGAAATATAATCTTTTTCACTTCTTTTAAGCCTTTACCTAGAATATATGTGGTAATTAAATACATTAGCGTAGTGAAAAAATTTGTTTCAAATTTTTCGTTTTTTATTACAGTTTCGTTTGTATTAATCACTCTTGTAATTACAATGGCATCCTCATTATATAGTGGGTTTAAATCTTCTTCTCTAGCTTCGGTAATTATTTCGGTATCCATTATATAAAATGTTTGATCTAACTGCGTTTTATTCATTTTAAGAATGTATTCTATGTTGTTTAAGTCTATGTTTTCATTCAGTATGTATGTCGTTTCAATTCTTTCATAAAATCCATAGTTATTTATTTCCCATCTTGTTGAATATTTGACACTACTAAAAATGTCATTTGATTGAACTTTATTTTGAAAGTGATCGCCGTTTGAGCTATCAATCATTTCAATATAACTTTTTTGTGGATAAGTATCAACCATTAATGGTGTATGGCCTAATGATTTATAGGCCGGAAAAAGAAGTGCGGCTGACACGGCATACGGAAGAATGTCATCTAGTTTTATGCCTATGTTAATGATATTTCTAATATGTCGATTTTTTTTGTTATGTGCCTCTTTATTATTTATTTCATCTTCTATATTTTCGATATCATTTTTTAATTTATTTAATATATCTTCTTCAGTTATCATATTTTCCCCCTTTAAAGCTTAAATATAATAACATAATATTAATAAAAAATCCATTACTTTTTGTAATGAATTAATATATACTATTTTTGATTTCTAATTTTTTCACTTTGGGTTTGTCTTTGCCAGTTTCATCCCATATATCTTCTTTACCAAAGACTATTTCTTCTGGTTCGAAATACTCAATATTACCATTTTTATCAGAGTAAATATCTAAGAAATAGGCGCCTAAAGCATTATATAGTCCTTGTTTTTGTTGAAATTGGGTTTTATCACATAATGCAGGTACTAAAATACACTGAACATTTCTATAACTAAATGAATAGCTTTTATGATAATGACCAATTAATAATATTTTAGGCTTTGTATGTGATTCTAAAACTTCGATGCGTTTCTGCGGCTTATATGAAAGGGCTTGGGCTGAACCACCACCTGGATGGTCTAATACTATTTTTACTTTATCAATATTTATTTCACCGGTATCTTGGCCTAGGTATATCATGTCTTTACGGCATCTTGATATCCAGTCGTTTATAGTAGCCATGCCGTTTTTATAATGGGTTTCATCGTGACTGCCCAAAATGTAGTATGTATTTATTCCTTCTATTTCTGGATACATATCAACGACATATCCGGCTTGCTCATCAAATCCATGTAGGAACTGCTGCCTTGGATTTTCTGGTCTATTTGGGTAGTTTCCATCGACAACATCACCTACGTGCAAAACCGTTTTTATTCCTCTATTATATGCTTCTTCATAAACATCGTTTAATAGGTGCAATTGATTATGAATACTTCCAAAGTGGGTATCAGATACAACGCATATTTGATTATGAATAAGTTTTGGACTATTTAAATCTAATTTGTTTGTAACTCTTTTTCTTCTAATATTTTTTCTAAATACTAAAGTATCATCGTATTTTTCAAGAGTAACATCTTTACCATATATTTTGCATAGTTCAATTATTCCATATAGTTCTGACTCAGAGATATTAAATTTTTTCATAAAGGTTTCAATTGACATGCCATTTTTCATATATTTATATACTTTATTTACAAATGATAGTTCTATATTTTTTCTTTCTTCCATAATATCACACCGCTTTCTTTTTAGTTAAAGTTTTTCCTTTTTCTATTTTTAAAGGTCTAGCTTTTATATAGTCATCTTTATCGGTAACATAATATGGTGAGCTAATGGCATTAATACTTTCAAGTAGGCCTTTTTCATTTGTTTTAACGGTAACATACCAGGCTCCAATTGTGTTTGAAAATCTTTTTTCATTCATTTCTTTAGTCGTTGCGCATACACTAGGGACTGATATGCAGTGAACTTTTCTATAAGTATATTTTTCCATTTGAAGAAGGCCTCCATATAATAAAATATCTGGTTTATCTTCACTACGGAATGAGTCTATTTGCTGCTGCGTTCTATATGATACAGTATATGTTTTGCCTAATTTGTTTCCTAGAACTTGCATGGTTACGTTATCGATATTTACATCGCAAGAGTTTTCTCCTAAAAAGATCATATCTTCTCTATAGTCCGTTATTCTTCTTCCAATACTTATTTTTTCTTGTTTTAAATGTCTATCGTCTGTTTTTCCAGTAATAAAGTATGTTGTCATGCCATCGATTTGGGGATATGAATTTATTATATATTCTATTTGGCTTTGGGTATCATTTATAAAATTACTTTCTGAGTATATATCAGTTAGTCTATATAATCCTGCCGAAATATTTCCACATAAAATTACATTTTTATAGCCATTATTATAGCCTATTTGATATATATCATTTAGTATAGATAATTGTTGGGACTTAGATCCTAATCTAGTATCGGCAATAGCAATGAATTTAAATTCATTATTTTCATCGGTTTCAAAATCATAGGTGTTTTTTTCATGGTATTCAATATCACCCATATATATCATAGAAATGTCATAGACTGTTTTTTTTAGAGCAATATTTATGCCTTTATTTTTAATGTAGTTTACAAGGCCTAAAACTTCATATTCATTTAAATCTAATTCCCTGCAAACTTGTGATAAACTTCTTTCTTTTGATATGTAGCTTAAAAATCTACTTGTTAATTTTTTATCGTATTTCATTGAACCCTCCTAGTTTAGGACATTAAAAAAGTGCTACTGAAATAACAATATACACTTTTTTCTCTAGCCCCCTTATTATGTACATTATATCATAACTTTTATAATCATAGTAGGCTTTTTAATGTTTTTATGATTTTTTTTGTTTCTATTTTACTATTATTGTCTAAAAGAATAGCTCTTCCTCCGGCATTTTCCCATTCAAAGCAGTTTTTTATATCATCGTCAACTAAAATTCTATTTTTGTTTGGAACTACTACCTGGCTTTTCTTTTGCTCAGGCATGACGTAATAAATAGGTACGCTTATGTTGTTTTCTCTTAAAAAGCTCGCCTTTTCTATTCCTTCAGTAAAAGCATGTATTCTAGTAATTATACCTTTTAAATTCCTATACTTTTCGAGTTTTTTAATTGTGGCTAGTGATTCATCTATTTCTTTACATTCTCTTAAAAATTCGTACCAGTTTATTGATGAGAGGTATTCAACCCAATCATTTAAATTTGTATTATCTAGCATGATACTTTTATATCTTTCTTGTGAATCTAAAATAACACCATCAAAGTCGATATATAATTCTTCCATAAATCCCCCTATTTGGTTAAAATATCTCTTGCGGCAATTAAACCTGTTGCGGCAGCTGTTACAATATTACCTGCCTTACCAGCTCCATCACCAATAAAGTATATGTTTTCACCTTCTAGTTTAAAGTTATTATCAGTTTCTATTTCATTACTGAAAAATTTTATTTCTGGTCCGTAAAGGAGTGTATCATCGTTATTTATTCCCGGGATTATTTTATCTAGTATTTCTAGTCCTTCTAAAATATTAGTAATTATTCTATGAGGTAGGACTAAAGCTAGGTCACCAGCTACGCAATCTTTTAAAGTTGGCTCTATAAAGCCTTTATTTAATCTATGCCATTCACTACGTCTTCCGTTTTTTAAGTCTTTTAGATTTTGAATTATTGGTTTTCCATCTCCTAGAACGTTTGCTATTTTAGCAATAGATTCTCCATATAATCTTGTATTTGTAACGGGCTCTGTTAAATTTACTTTTGAAATAAAAGCAAAGTTCGTATTATTACTTTTTATATCTTTTAAGGCATGCCCATTTACACATATATATCCATAATAGTTTTCTTTAGCAACAAAGCCTCCAGGATTTGTACAAAATGTTCTAATCTCATCACCATATGTTTTAGTTTTGATAAATATTGTTGGGTCATATATAACATTAGTAATTTCTTTCATTATATCTTTGCGAACTTCAACGCGAACGCCTACTTCAATACTTTTTGAAGTGTATGGGATATTATATTTATCAGCAAGTTCTTGAACCCATTTGGCTCCAGTCCTTCCAGGTGCAACTACAACATATTTAGAAGTTATTTTTTCTTCTTTCTTACCTTTAGTGTAAATTACATCATAATTGTTTTTTGCTTTAACTATATCTTCAACATTGCATCTATCTAATAGTACTACTCCTTTTTTTTCTAAATAATCACATATTCCATTGATGTATTTTGGTAAGTGATCAGATCCTAGGTGTTTTTGCTTTATAATAAGTAGTTTAGCTCCAGCAATAGCAACTTTTCTTCTTATTTCTTCAGCTTCATCCATATTACTTGGATATACTTCAGCGTCCATTTTAAATTTATTAAATATTTCTTCTGTTTCGTCTATTAGTTTATAGCTTTCAGACTCACTCATATATTTCGTTAAATCACTTTTGCCAAGTTTTGGAATAAAGTTTAATTTACCATCAGAAAATGTTCCTGCTCCACCATATCCAGATAAAATGGCACATGGATTACAGTTTTTGCACGGAACTTTAAATTTGTTCATTGGGCAAACTCTACTATCAACATCTGATCCTCTATCTAATATCGCGATTTTTAGTTTTTTATTTTTTTCTATAAGTTCATATGCTGTAAATAAACCAGCAGGTCCAGCTCCTATTATTACTACATCATACATATTTTCACCATCCAAGTATATTTTATCACATAGATATTGTAAACACAAAATAAAATTGTTCAAGTAATATATATAATATGTTAAAAAAATAACAAAAAGAGTTCTTAGAATTTTTTTGGATTTTCCAAGAACTTTTTAAATTAATATTATAATAAAAGATATTTTTAATTATTTTATTACCACATAATTAACTTGAACCTCCACCGCAGTAGGCCGTGCTATCTTCCCTAACATAACAATTGTAACTATCAGATCCTGTTTGTACAAAGCCGTTTGATTCGGCAGAAGCTCTAGGTCGCATTTGAAGATCTACATTCGAACAATAGGATCTTGAATCACTAAATCTACATGTAACTTCATTATTATTAAACCATGCTTCATTAGATTTTATTATATTTTTATTTGTTTCGTATGCTTGGCCGTTATCTCCACCCTGCAAGCAGTATTCTTTATCAGTTATAAGGCATGCATATGATTCTGTTATTATATCATTTACTACCGTGTGTTTTGAATAATATGTTTTATTTAATGTACTGGCATCTGTTGTATATGATCTTATCCCTTTGAAGTCAAATTGCTTACACTCACCATATCCATGATACTCTTCATTACGTACTTTTTCACAATCATTAAATGTTTCATAATCACCAGAAGGTCCATGTCCATATACTCCATCAGCAGTTATGAAATATACCACTCTATCTTTTATTAAATCACCAATTTTTACACTATCTGAATTCCATCTATAAATAGTTCCTGTAAATTTAGCTGGGGTTATATTCATTCCTTCATTACCTTGAATAGCATTTACCCCAATAGTAATTGTTTGTGATTCATTTAAAGTATAATTAGTTAAATCTGTTGTGTTTTGAAACTCTGCTGATACTACCATTGTTGTAGTTCCTGTATTCGCACTTAAAACTACTTCTTCTGGCATATATACTTTCCATATTATATTTCCTTTTTGTTTTGTTTGATTACTTGTTACAGAAGCCCCATCTACGGTTATACTTTCTATTGCCGC
>CAMNJS010000033.1 GCA_946541645.1 uncultured Bacillota bacterium
ACAACTGTAAGTGCGATTGTTAAAAATGATAAAAGTATTCTCCCTTTTTTTGTAAATTCTTTTAAAATTTTCATTTTATCCTCCCTTTTCTTTTTATTAAATCAGCTAAACTTTTTACTATTTGATGGTAATTTTGCAAAATAGTCCAGATAATTTAAAGAAATTGGTCTTTATTATATATAAATTTTGAATTTTGTCAATGATTTTATGCTTAATTTAGTATTTTTTGATTTTTCTACTTGTATTATGATGGTTAAAAATTAAAAATATTCTAATTTGCTTATGTTTCTTTTATCTATTTTTGTCGAACACTATATTATATGCGAATATAAAAAAACAGCTTAAAATTAATTTAAGCTGCTTATATTATTCTTTTAGCAATAATTAATAAAAACTTATTTTTATATTTTTTATAGGCTCTATTGTTGCTGCATGTTTGTAATATTAATATTTCATCATCTTTTGATACATTAACCCCTGTTTCATATAATGAATTATTTTTATATTTTATAAGGTCTTCGTTATATTTATCATCATCTATTTTTAAATTCATATAGGTAAAATCTTTAGTTTCAATATAAACTGAAAATATTTGATAGGTTCTTTCTTCATCTTCAATTGTTAGTTTTATATATTCGTTTTCCTTATAATAACTTTCTTCATAATAGTTTTCAAGCTTACTAAAAGGGGTAGATGAATTATAGTAATTATGCCCAAATATTAGTATTTTTTTACTTTCTTTAGTACATCTATAATCTAGGTAAACACTTCCATATTTGTCATAATTTCCGTAGTTATCATGGGTTAGATAGAAATCGTTATCTGTGTATTGTAAAACGGCCTCATTAATGTCCACGCCTTCTATTGATATTGAGCCTATTATGTCATTGTTGTTATATTTTTCTCTTAAAATTTGAGTACTATTTTTTTTATTAATGACTTCTTTTATTTCTTTGTTTTCTTTTCTTATTTCATATGTACTTTTATAATTTATAAATGTAATAAATAATAATGGTACGATTAATATTATTATTAAATATTTAAATGTTTTCTTCATAGACATTTCCTTTTCTTTACGAGTATAAGTCTACCATATTTTTTATGTTATTTCAAATTATCAACAACGGCATGTTCGAATTAATTGTTATTTAATAATAAGGTTTGAAATTTTGCATATTTAAAATATGGAATACAGAAATATATGAAAAAACTGTTTAGCGCGCCTTAAATTAAAATGGTATGATTGATATACTTATCTACGTTTTTCATCATATTCTATTTGTCTATCTTCATATATATATTTATAGCTTAACGCATTGTCTTTCGTAACTACACTTTCACTAAGTTCTTTTTCTAAATCTTTTTTTGCGTTACCTGCAATTTTGCCACCACGTTTTGCTATATATATTTTCACTTAAGCTCTTTGGCTTTTTCTTTTTGGCAATTTCTCTAGTTGCTATCTCGCCTAAATCTGCAAGTGCTACTTCAATATCAGTCATATTATCTCGCAGCGATTCTTTCCTAAGGCCTTTAAATGATTTGTACTCTTTTGCTGTCATGCCAGACCATTCTTTGTAAATTTCATTTGTTAGAATTGCATATTCTTTTGCTTCAGTTATTCCACCGGCTTTCCATACATCAGTAAGCCCTTTTCTATCCTGAATACCTTTAATTCTTTTTGCAATCCATTTTTCATCATAACCTTTTGCTCTATATAAGTCTATCACTCTTTGTGCTGCTATTGATGGATCAAATGTTTAATTTATTCTTTCATTGCCTAGTTTTGCAAGCCACCCTTTAATTGGCTCTGCGTTCTTGCTAGGAATTGATTCAATGATTCTAAACATTTCTTCGATGTCACAAACATCAGTCATACGATACTTTCCATCTTGTGATTTTAATTTCAACTGTCCGATTTTTTCGGACACTTCATTTCCCTCTTGTTTTAATTTATTTTTTAAGTCGCTCCAATATTTCCTGGGTCTATCACTTTCGGATAAAACTCCAACTAAATCTACAATGCTTATAAAGTATTTTTCTTGTTCTTTATCCCAAACAGTTCTAATTGTTTCATTATTAAATATTTTATTAATTAAATGCATTTTATCTTGATTCATAATATTACCCCCCTAATTTTATGATAAATTATTATAATTACATTTATGCTTTTATTATATCAAACGAACTTTTGTTCGTCAATGATCAATTTAAATTTTAATATTATTTCAAATTATAAAAACCACTTATTATAGTGGCTTTTATACTAGCATGACATATACTTTCATTTCATCTTTATCTTTTTTATATATGGCTAGTTCATTTCCTTCTTTGTCAGTAAATAAAACTATATCTGGGTAATTTTCTTTTAATTTTACTCCATTTACTATTTTATTTTTTAATTTATCATCAGCAATTACTACCGGAATATCTAATACGTCTTTTATTTTTAATAATTTATATTTTCCTTTTTTGATGTCTTCTAGCGTATAAGAGTTTTCTAAAAGAAAATTTCCTTGTTTTGTTCTAGTTAATGCACTCATTGTTCCAATTATGTTCATATTTTCTAATATATCTCTGATTAGACTTCTTATATACGTTCCTTTGCTGACGATTGCCTTAAGTGTAAATTTGTTATCCGTGTAATCTATTAATTCTAATTTATTAATAGTTACTTCTTTTTTAGGTAGTAAAACTTCAATGTTTTCTCTAGCATATTCGTATAGTTTTTTTCCTTTTACCTTAACTGCTGAATATTTTGGAACTTCTTGCATATATGTATGTGGGAATGAATTAATAGTTTTTTGAAGTTTTTCGATATTTAACTTTTCTTCTTTTTGTTTTTCAATATTGCCAGTTATGTCTAATGTATCTGTCTTTATGCCTAAAGTTACTTCGGCAATATATTCTTTTTCTTTACTTGTAAGCATTTCATTTAGTTTTGTGTATTTACCAAGGCAAGTAACTAAGACACCTTGGGCAAGGGGATCTAATGTTCCATTGTGCCCTATTTTTCTTATTTTTAATATTTTTCCTATTTCATTTACAGCGTCTCTGCTAGTTATTCCTTTTGGTTTATTTAAAATTATTATGCCATTCATTTTATTTCGTATGTTGTTCCTTCCCTCGTGTCTTTAATTGTAATATTTTTTTCTAGTAACTCTTCCCTTATTTTGTCTGCAAGTTCATAGTTTTTTTCTTTTTTTGCTTTATTTCTTTCCTCAATTTTTTCTTCGATGTATTTTTTTAAATCTTTTTCTATTTCTTTATCTTTTAATAAATCTAGGCTGAGGATTTTATCAAAATCTTCTATTAAGTAAATTTTTTCATTATTATTTAAATCACTTTTTATAACGTTATATAGTGTGGTTAAGGCAAGGGATGTATTTAGGTCATTTTCTAGTGCTTCTTTAAATTTATCTTGAAATGATTTTATATTTTCTTTATTTATTTCACCGCTTGCTTTTTCTTTTATACTTTTTATTTTCCCTAATAATTTTTCGTATGAAGTTGAGGCATTGTCTAGTGATTCATAGTTAAATACTAGTTGTTTTCTGTAGTGACTAGATAGGCACATATATCTAAAGCTAAGGGGATTATAGCCTTTTTCTTTTAAAGTTGATACGGTAAGTATAGCGCCTTTGCTTTTGCTCATTTTTCCTGTTTCGTCCATTAGGTGCTCATTATGAAACCAGTAATTACACCATTTATGGCCTAAATAAGCTTCGCTTTGGGCTATCTCGTTTGTGTGATGTGGGAAAATATTATCCACTCCTCCACCGTGAATATCTAAGTATTCGCCGCAGTAGTGGATATTAATTCCTGTACATTCAATATGCCATCCTGGATAACCATAGCCCCATGGACTTTCCCATTTTAGTTCTTGATCTTCAAATTTTGATTTTGTAAACCATAAAACGAAGTCTGCTTGATTATGCTTGTTTTTATCATACTCAACGCCTTCTCTTATACCAACTACCATCTCATCTTCTTTATGATTTGTAAGCTTATAATAATCATCTAGTTTTGAAGTGTCGAAATAAACATTACCACCCTCAACATATGCATATCCTTTTTCTAATATTTTTTCAATTATTTTAATGTAATCTTCGATATAATCAGTGGCTGGAGCAACTACTTCTGGAACTTTGTTATTTAGTAGTTTGAAATCGTTAAAGAACTGCTCTGTATAAAATTTAGCAATATCCATAACAGTTTTATTCTGGGCTTTGGCGCTTTTAACCATTTTGTCATCGCCAGAATCTGAATCACTTGTTAGGTGTCCAACATCTGTTATGTTCATTACTCTATAAACGTCATATCCTAAGTATCTTAATGTTTTATCTAAAATATCATGTCCTATATAGTTTCGCATATTACCTATATGCTGAAAGTGATAAACTGTTGGCCCACATGTGTAGAATTTGACTTTTCCCTCTTCATTTGGAATAAACTCTTCTATTTTTCTAGTTAATGTATTATATATTTTCATTTCAATCACCTAATTAATTATATCATATTATATTATATTTTATATTATATTTTATATTATAAAAGGTGTTTTTAACACCTTTATTTCTTTTTACTATTAAAGACTGATTTTACAATTGCATTGGCTATTCTTCTTATAATGCCGGTTGTCGTATTTTGGATAACTCTTTGGCCCATTTTTTTAGCTTGTCCGCCAAAGCTATTTTCAGCTTCCTTTTGTTTTTGTCTAGCTATTTTTGCAGCTTCTCTTTCTTCTTCCTTTTTCTTTTTAGCTTCTTCTTTAGCTAGTTTTTCTTCTTCTTTTCTTTTATCTTCTGCTTCTTTTAAAGCTTCTTTTTCTTCTATTTTTTGTACTAATACTTCATAAGCTGTTTCATTATCAATTTGTTCATCATATTTTCCCGCAAATTCGCTATTGTTAATTATTTTTGTTCTTGTAATTTCATCTATTGTTCCCATGGCACTTTGTGGTGGCAAGATAGTACCTTTTTCAACAATTTCTGGTTCTCCTTTTTCATTTTGAAATGATATTAAAGCTTCACCTGTACCAAGTTCTAGTATTGCTTTTTCAGTATCAAATTTTGGATTTACACGAAAGGCAGTTGCTGCAGCTTTTACGGCTTTTTGCTCTGCTGGGGTATAAGCACGAAGGGTGTGCTGAACTCTGTTACCTAATTGAGCTAAAATAGAATCTGGTATGTCTGTTGGTTTTTGGGATACAAAATATAGGCCTATTCCTCTTGATCTTACTAATTTTACTATTTGGACAATTCTTTTTAATCTATACTCTGGCATACCATTAAATAGTAAATGAGCTTCATCGAAGAAGAAAACGATTTTCGGCTTGTCTAGGTCACCTACCTCTGGCATTTTTGTAAATAATTCTGTTAAAAGCCATAATAAGAATGAGGCATATAAATCTGGATTTTCAAATAGTTTTGTAGCGTGCAATATATTAATATAGCCTTTACCTTCACTATTTGTTTTTATGAAATCATTAATTTCTAAATCTGGCTCACCAAAAAATTTTTCAGCTCCTTCTTTTTCTAGTGAAAGTAAACTTCTTTGGATTACGCCGACTGTTTGTGGAGTAATATTTCCATATTTGGTTGTATATTCTTTTCTATTATCTCCAACGTATTGAAGGACTAATCTTAAGTCTTTTAGATCAACAAGTTCTAAATTTTCATCTTCGGCTATTTTAAATGCAATATCTAAAACGCCTTCTTGAGCCTCTGAAAGGCCAAGCATAATAGATAATATCGATGCACCAACTCTTGAAATAGTAGTTCTTATTGGGTGTCCTGCTTCGCCATAAATATCCCAAAAATGAACTGGAAAACTTTTATAATCGAATTCTTTTAGTTTCAGTGATTTTAATCTTTCTTCTATTTTTTCTGAAGTTTTTCCTTCAATACATGTTCCAGCAATATCTCCTTTAACATCAGCCATGAATACAGGAATTCCAGCATCTGAAAAACTTTCGGCCATTACTTTTGATGTAACAGTTTTACCGCTACCACTTGCGCCTGTTATAAGGCCGTGTCTATTGGCCTTGTCTGGCAGAATAAATAATTCCTTTTCATTACTTTTACCAATTAGTATTTTTTCATTTAAATACATATTAAATCCTCCAAATCTAATTTTAGTATATCATATTTGTTTGCTATTTTATATATTAAAATATAAAATAGCCAAATATAAATCCGCATATGGCCCCTACTATGTGGCTATCGTGTGAAATATTATCTTTCCTGTTTGAAAACTGCTTTATTATTTCATCAGCGACATAGAATAAGAAAATTAAAATTAGGGTTATCGGTATCTTGCCCTCGGTTATGTTTACGACTGAACATAATACTATTAACATATATACGTTGTCACTTGCGCCTATGGCACTACTTTCATATATGAATAAGTGAACTAGGCTGCTTATTATAGTTGTTATTATAAGCATTTTTAATATTGGAATGCTTCCATATTTTTCTTCTAGGATTGGTCCAATTAAAAGTATCATTATAAAATTGTTTCTAAAATGAGACCAATTACTATGGCATAATCCCGTTGTGACTAGTCTAATATAAGTCATAGGATTTAATAAGCTTCCTTTTCTTATAGCTAAAAACTTGTTTACTTTTCCTTTAAAAATAGTATTTAATATAAGTACAATAAGACTTATTAAAAAATATGATAAAACTACTACTGAGTTATAAGAAAAATTATTTATAAATTCCATTATTTTATCTGTGTTCATATAGTCTCCTTATTGGTAATAATATTTTAACTTACTAACTGGCATTAAGAATAATTACCTAGGTTTTTAATATTATATATGTGTTAATTATATTATGGGTAAAATAATTTTACAAAAACTCATACAGGCTTAATCTGTATGAGTTTTTACTACATTACCTTTTCTTTTTTAAAGTAGTAAAATAGTCCGCCAACTACAAGTATGCATCCGGTAGCGACTACTATCATTATAGTCGAAATGTTTTGGGCAGTATCAGGCACTTTCACTTTAAGCGCATTTTTCATCTCTACTTTAACTAATGCCTTATTTTCGTCGATAACAAATTTAACTTTTTCAGTATTTAAAACGTATCCTTCTGGAGCAATTGTTTCGACTAAATAATATGTTCCATTAGGCATTCCTTCAATTTCATATGGACGGTTTGTTGATACCCATTTACATTCGGTATTTTTATGTCCTTTAGAATCGGTACAATATTTTACTATTTTTCCATTTTCATCTTGAATTTCTAAAGTTGCTCCCGGTATTTCTTTTGAACCTGCTATATCTGTTTTTGAAATAATAACTTTTGTAAGTTCATTTTTCATAATAACTGTTTCGGGCGAAGTTGTTCCATCAGATTTTACTTCAAATATTATTTCTTCGGTGCTTAATACGTATCCATTTGGGGCTTGTTTTTCAACTAATTTATATATTCCTGGTTCTAGAATTTCTTCATGTATAGTATTAGTAGAAACCCAAGATGCCACTGTTTTTCCTTCACTATCAATGATTTCTAATTTTGCGCCTGGCAATTCATTTGTCCCAGTTATTGACCTTTTTGAAATTTTTACTGCCGCTGTATTAATTGTTAGAGCTAAAGTACCACTTACAGGACTATCTGCCGAATCATATTGTAATAATCCTTGTAATCCAACTGCTTCATTTTCAAAATCACATTTTGTAAGTGTTCCTCCATTTATAGAACTTTTGCCATTTATTGTTAATGTTATATTTCTATTTGTATCTGGGCTTACGGGAATTTTCACGTAAACTTTAGCACCATTTGCAAATGAAGTTGCTCCTGAAGTTGCTGATTGATCTGAAGTTACAAATCCTTCACTTACACTTACGGTTAAATTTCCTTTTGTATTTGTTCCAGTGAGTGTTATGGGATTTGAAATATAATATTTTTTATCACTTGTTAAAGCCATGATATTTGAACTAACTGTTCCTTTAACTGATGATGTTTTGCTGGCTGCATCCTCAGCATTTTGAATAAGATTTCCAATCTTTTTAACGGTGTTTCCGTAATTTTTCCAAGTTCCATTTCTAAATGGGGCAACCCATCCGTCTGTTGAACTTGCATAATACCACACAGCCATTTGGGTTATAAAGTATCCCTCTTTTGCATCACTTCCAAGTGATGGACCATTTTCAATTACATATCTTAATTGCTTAGCGTTTGTTGTATATGTACTACATTTCGTCCAATCGTATGCGCCATCCATTGCTGGAGTTCCTAAATGTGCATCAGCACAGTATACTAATTTACCATCAGTAGAAATTCTATAGTGGGTTTGTGGCGATTCACCGCCATGACCACTAAATGCAGAGGTATTACCAAATGAACTGTCATATGTTGTACCAATAATTAACTGTCTATTGGCGTCATTTAAATAGTCAATAGTAATTTTGGCGTTTGCTTTACTTGATAATCCTACAAAAGATATCATAAAAACTAGTAAATAACTAAACACTTTTTTTCTCATTTTATCACTCCCTATTTTCTTTTTTTATTTTAACATAGAAATAGTGAATATGCAATTTATTTGTTGAATTTAGTGTAAAGGGCTGTGCATACAAGCAGGATTTTTTATGTGTAAAGCATATAAAAAACTAGTGTTTTGAAGTATGCTCTAAATGTTTTCCTTCATTTAACTAGTTTTATAAATACAAATTATGAAAAAAATTCTTCAAATATTTTTTCTTCATCTTTTAAAATTTCTTCAGTTAATTTTTCTCTTGAATCTTTTTGTTTTTCTGAAATGCCTTCCACCATTTTTTTAATTTTTCCTTTTTCAACGTAGAAGAAGTTTGGCGCGTAAATTCTTTTCTCACCAGTTGATACTTTATTTCCACCTGAATCAGTCAAATCATAATCACTTAGTACAGAGTCAAAATATTTTAATAGTTTTTTATATGCTTTTGTGCCATCTGATGTCTTAACTGCCTTACCATCTTGTAATTCATATTTATCTCTTAATATTTCTTTTCCATCTTCATCCCATATGTCTATATAGTAGACTTTTTTGATATTTTTATCTTTAGAAACTTCAATAAATTTTTCAAGGACACTTCTGCACCATGGGCATAGTGAGTCTCCAACATATAAGTAGAACGTTTCATTGTTTTCTATTTTATCAATTATTTTATTTGGATTTACTTTTATAAATGGATTATCTGCTGAAATGGTGACAGTACGATGCTTTTTGCCCATTTCGTTAGTTTTTCCATTTAATGATTCATACTCCTTCTTAAATTTTATTGATGAAGATTTTTCTTCGGTTTTCCCGCAGCCAGTTACTCCCAAGGCTATAGCAATTAATAATATTATAATTAAACTTTTATTTTTCATAGTCTTCTCCTTTCAAATATATCATATCATATAAATTTTATTATAGTATACTATTGATGGTTGAATTTTCTAAACTATTGGTTGAGTTTTAAAAATGGCTTATTTTAAAATAAAAAAGAACTTTTTACAAGTTCTATATTTAAAGTTCGAATAGTTCGAACATATTTATTACTGGTGCGGGCGAAGGGACTTGAACCCCCATGCCGCAAGGCGCTAGATCCTAAGTC
>CAMNJS010000034.1 GCA_946541645.1 uncultured Bacillota bacterium
TATTATTTAAGGCAGTTTAATATTATAATAAAAAAATTAAAAAAAGATTAAAAAAAAGACAAAAAGTCTTTTTAAGTTAAATAACCAATAACAACACGCTGTTTAAAAGAACCTATACACGTTACCATTGTAATTGTTTTTTTATCTTTATCCCTTTTAATCATAATTTTTCCCGTTTTTTTTACATCATAAACCTTAGTAACTTTATAAACATAATTATGATTATTATAATTAACCTTAACTTCATCCCCTATATTTAATTTATGTAAATCATGAAAATATGCGATAGAGCTATGCCCACTATGAGCCGCCAATATAAAATTTCCATAATCCTCATCAGGCATATTTGAACTATCTAAAATTTCAATATTTTTATTAACATTATTTAAACTAGAATTTTTAGAATATAAATTTTTACGCAAATGAATTTTAGGAATTTCTATAAAACCAACCGGCTCCTCTTTAGTCAAAACAGATTTATCCATTACTATAGCATTATTAATATGCGTAGCCGCATCATTACTAATAACAACTTGCCTTGGCTCTGAAAACCCAAATGCAAAAGACAAAAGTAAAAATATAAATTTAAAAAATTTTAACCACACCAACAATCATTCCTAAGCTAAGTAGTAAAGCAAAAATAGTTTCCCCCAAATCAACTCCAATTCCTGTATCAGGAACCTCAATCTCCTCATAAGGCTCCTCCTTATTTCCAATCGTAAAACTAGCTTTTTGATCAAGTGTTATCCTTAATGCTGCAAGCTTCTGAGAACTGCCCTTTCCATAAATTAAAAGTGGCTCTTTATCATAATATTTTCTAGTTAAAATAATTTCTTCATCATTAACCTTATTTTCATTTAACTTTATTTTTAAAAAATTACCTTCCTTAACAATATCATGGTTTTGACTTTCCGAAACATCATAATACTTTAAAACATCATTATGATCTTCAATAACCATTTCAGAGCCTAAATAATCTATAAAAGTTTGCCCCGAAAAACTAGGAATTAAAGAATGCTCATTAACCAATTTTAAAATTTCTTCCTTCTCCTTACTTATATCAATAACTGATCCACCCAAATTTTTTTCAGTAGTCCACGTTATTTCAATATCAGGTCTAACAGCCTTCCATATAAGCTCCTGCGCAGCTATATAATAAAAACTAGTATTATGTCCCGGGTACTCATAACCATAATAACCAACTTTTTCAATATACTGCTTTAAATCGTCGGATAAATCAGTCACGCTCCAGTCTGGATAAATATCATAAAGTTTTTCATTAATAGCTACACCAGGCTCTATACAATAAGCAATCCTATCTTGCATTTGAAAAAAAGTAACAATGTTAGACTTTAACTCATCACCAATTTTCTGATTATAAGCAATTCCCTGAAGCTTATTATAAGTTATCTTAGTTTCCTCCGCATAAACAGGATTTATAAAAACAAAAAGGGATAAAAATAGTACTACATAAATAAGTTTTTTCATATTTCTCCTTTCTGCCCCTCTACTATATATATACTAAGAAGTTTTTAAATTTCCTTTTTTTTTACAAAAAAAATAGATCCTAATTTAAGATCTATATTTTTCACTACGCTCCCATTCTTCAAAAGGAAACATATGCTTATATTCATTTAAACTCTTATCATTATATGTTTTTATTAAAGTATTAATCTTTTCTTTAATAAAAGTTCCCTTAAGCGTTGTCACCTTATCCATCTTATCTAGTTGCTTCTTATTATAATATTTACCAAAATAATATAAATTATCTATTTCCAAGCCAGAAACAATTTCACTAACTTGCTTGTGCTCCAAATTATTATTTTCACCATCAGGATTATGAGTAACAACCAAATCCCAGTCTTTATATTTTAAAATTTTCTTAATTCTTTTTTTAACATTTATATAATCACGCCTAATTAAATATTTGTCAGAATATCCAAGCATAACTACCTTGTCATTCGTCTTTTCTAAAACCTTAATAAAATTTTCTTCCTTCTCAGTTTTAAATCCACACGAAACACAAACGACCAAATAATTATCTTGAAGTAAATGAACACCACCCCAAACTGTTTCATCTTCAGGATGTGTAACAATCATTAACTTATTAAAACCATTTAAATCAATCGCATCTAGCTGCGCCTTAACCGGTTTTAAATTAGCTTTTTTAAAAAAAGATGAAGAAATCAAAAAACAAATTAATAAAAATAAACAAAAATACATAACCCTTTTTAAAAATTTCATTTTGTCACCTACTCTTCAAACAAATTAAAAGGATAACGTTTCGGCATCGGTAGCGAAAATTTAACTACTTTCTTAGTAATAGGATGAGTAAATTCTAAAGCCATAGCAAACAAAGCAATATCACCTTTTTCTGTCTTCAAATTATATTTCTGATCGCCATATAAAGGAAAATTTCTAGAAGAAAATTGAACCCTTATTTGATGACTTCTTCCAGTTTTCAAATTTATTTTAACCAAAGATAAATTATTTTTATAGCCAGCTAAAGTAAAATCAAGTTCTGCATCCTTCCCCTTATCAGAAACCGAAGTCATATTAGTCTTCGGATTTTTTAAAAGCTTATCCTTAAATGTTCCACTGTCACTTACCTTGCCATGAACAACTGCTAAATATGTTTTTTTAAACTCATGATTAGCAATTTGTGAAGAAAGCCTTTTAGCCGCCTTACTCGTTTTAGCAAAAACCATAACCCCAGATACCGGTCTATCAAGTCTATGAACCAATCCCAAATAAACATTACCCGGTTTATTATATTTATCTTTTAAATACTTTTTCATAATAGAAAGTAAGTCGTCATCACCACTACTATCTTTCTGGACAGGCATACCTACCGGCTTTTCGACAACAAGCAAATGATTATCTTCATATATTATATTAATCATTAGCTTCCCATCTTCCATATATTCCACAAGGAAGTATCAAATTATTTTTACTAATCTTAAGCCCAACTTCACCAGAGTCAACTTTACCATCAGGATATATAGGAAGCATCATCGTTTTAAGCATGTTTGAAAGAACAATATTAGAAATTCCAGTTGTATAAGAATTAATAAGTAAGAAAAGTGGCTTATCACTCATTATCTTTAAACACTCTTCGAGCAAAAAAGTCATATTTTTTTCAAACTTCCAAACTTCTTTATTTGGTCCCCTACCATAACTAGGTGGATCCATAACAATCGCATCATATTTATTTCCGCGTCTATATTCACGCTGAACAAATTTAATAACATCATCAACAATAAACCTTATATTAGCATCATCAAGGCCGCACAAATGCTTATTCTCCTTTGCCCATTCCGTCATTCCCTTAGATGAATCAACCTGGACAACTGAAGCCCCGGCTTTAGCACAAGCCATACTAGCTGCTCCCGTATAAGCAAATAAATTTAAAACCTTTATATCCCTTCCCGCAGCTCTGATCTTATCCATCATAAAATCCCAATTAGTTGCCTGCTCCGGAAAAAGACCAGTGTGCTTAAAATTAGTTGGTGTAACCTTAAAAGTTAACTCTTTATAATTAACAGTCCAAAAACTTGGAAGTTCCTTTATAAAATTCCAATATCCTCCACCTTTATCAGAACGATGATAAAAGCCATCTATCTCATTCCACATTTCATCAAACTTAATACTCCACATTGCTTGCGGTTCAGGTCTTCTTAATGTGACCTTTCCCCATCTTTCTAATTTCTCACCATTACCAGCATCTATACACTCATAATCTTCCCACTCACTAATTCTAAGCATAAAATCACCCAAAAACATTATAACATTATAAATAAAAAAGTCCAAGAAACTTGGACTAAAATAAAGGAAGAAGATGCCTTAAATTGAATTTAGCGCTATAGCAAGCCCCCATTTTAGCATCCTCCCTTATGATACAATTATATGCATATATTTTAAAATTAACAATATTTTTTAATTAAAAAAATGCTACTTTACATAAATTTTTACACAAAAAAGCCTGTGAAAAATCACAGGCCATATCTATTCGCTTCTCAAAGACTCAACAGGATCTTTTTTACTAGCCATATTGGCTGGAATTAATCCAGCAATTACTGTTAGAAAAACACTAATTAAAACCAAAATAACCGCCGCATTAAACGGTAACCGTGTAAGATTGCTAACATCTAAAGCATCTTTAATAATTGCGTTAGCCGGTATGGTTAACAAATAAGCTATACTAACACCCATTAATCCAGCTGCAAACCCTTCAATAATTGTCTCCGAATTAAAGACACGTCTTATATCTTTTTTAGAAGCTCCAATAGCTCTTAAAATACCTATTTCTTTAGTTCTCTCAAGAACAGATATATAAGTTATAATTGCTATCATAATACTTGAAACCACAAGAGAAACCGCAACAAAAGCTATAAGGACATAAGATATAATATTTACAATAGAAGTTACAGAGGATAATAAAACCCCTATTAAATCTGTGTAATTAATCACATTTTCTTCTTTTCCTTTTTCAATCTGAGCATCATTATAATCCTTAATAATTTCTTCTATATTTTCCTTTGAATCAAAATCCTTTGGATAAATATTAATAGTATAAGGATCATCAACATCACATACCCCAAGTGTTTTAAGATTATTTTCATAAGATGAAAGCATGCCATCAAATGTCTTACCTGTAAAAACATTAATATTATTATTAAGCTGCTGCCTTACTATTTCTTGCTTGTTTATATTATCAATCACATATTCAGTCAGTTTATGAGTATATCCAACATATCCAGAAGGAATATCACTACCCTCTTCATCAACTTTTAAAACCCCAACTATATTAATATCAATTCCGTTATTAACAGCATTTCTCATGTAACTTTCATCATTTGCTTTATTTATCCATAATCCATTTTGCTTTTGGAAGTAATCAGTATTTAATATTAATTTAAATTTATTTTTAATTAAAGCATCATAATCATATTCTATGCTTTTGAACTTAATATCTTCACCATTTTTAATTTTATTAATTTTATTAATCAGCTCATCTCTATTTTCAATATCCAAGGAATACATAACAGAAAGAGGTAATTGATTATCCTTAGAAACAATTAAAACCATTTCATTATAATTTTTTGGAAGCCTTCCTGATAATACTTTATACTGTGAATTTAATAAATCGTCGTTGTCAATAAGCTCTTTAAATACATCACTAGAACGAGTAAACTGCGTCTCAAATGACGCCCCATAAGTCTTTATATCCTGAGCCGTTTGCGACAAAGTTAGCGAATTAGGATTAACCCTTACAATTTTATCCGTATTTGCACTATAAATCTGTAAATCTAAATTATATGTATACCCGATATCAGTAATATAATCATTTATATTGCCACCATTATTGTCTAAATATTTTTTAAATTCTTTCAAGTTATTTTCACTAATAGCTTTTTCAGCCACAATTTCACTGCTATTAGAAATATCATCAGTCGTGCAGATTTTTCCATCAGAACAAACCGTTTTATCGTTAGCCTTATAACTATTCATCACACTATTTAAATCAAAAGACGTCTTTTCAATTTGTAGTGGATAACTTGATAAAGCTTCCTTTTCAGTCTTATCTATATACTGCTGAACCCCATTAGACAAAGCCAGAATTAAAGCAATTCCAATTATTCCAATAGATCCAGCAAAAGCCGTTAAAATAGTTCTCCCTTTTTTAGTAAGTAAATTATTAAGAGAAAGACCTAATGAAGTCCACAAACTCATCGAGGTTTTCTTAGTTTTTTTAAGTCTTATAGCTTCCTCTTCCCTCGTGTCAGCACTTCCATCATAAGGATCTGTATCATCTATAACTTTACCATCTTTTAATTTAATAATTCTCGTTGAATACTCCATCGCAAGCTCAGGGTTGTGCGTAACCATAATAACCAGTTTATCTTGAGCTATTTTTTTGAGTAGCTCCATAATCTGCTTACTTGTGACTGAATCCAGCGCACCAGTCGGTTCATCAGCTAACAGTATCTCTGGATTATTAACTAACGCCCTCGCTATTGCGACCCTCTGCATCTGACCTCCAGAAAGCTGGTTTGGCCTTTTATTAATATGGTTTATAAGGCCAACCTCTTTTAACGCCTTTTTTGCTCGCCTTCGTCTTTCTTTTTTTGAAACGCCAGATAAAGTTAAAGCAAGTTCTACATTTTTAAGTATTGTTTGATGGGATATGAGATTATAACTTTGAAACACAAACCCAACCCTATGATTACGATAAGTATCCCAATCTTTATCTTTATACTTCTTAGTACTAACCTCATTAATAATTAAATCTCCAGAATCATAATGATCTAGTCCACCAACAATATTTAAAAATGTTGTTTTTCCAGATCCACTTGCCCCCAAAATAGAAGCAAATTCATTTTTTCTAAAACTAATACTAACCCCATCTAAAGCCTTTTGCTTAAAACCGTCAGTATTATACTCCTTAGTTACCTTTCTAACCTCTAGCATATAATCACCCTTTATCCTATTTATTTTTATACAAAAAACAATCTTTTTCGTGCGAATATATTATACCTATAGCCTGCAGATAAGAATATATAATTACACTACCAACAAACTTCATTCCTCGCTTATGTAAGTCCTCACTTATTATATCAGAAAGATGATTAGTAGTTCTACCTATTTCATAAATTATGCAATTTTTAGTAAATTTTTCTAAATAATTTTTAAATGAGCCAAATTCATTTATTATATTTTTAAATATTTTCGCATTATTAATACTTGCCTTAATCTTTGATCTATTTCTAATAATTCCTTTATCATTCAAAAGTTCATTTATTTTATCATCACTATATAAACATATTTTATTAATATCAAAATTATCATAACATTTTCGAAAATTTTCTCTTTTATTTAAAATACATTCCCATGACAGTCCTGCCTGAAATGATTCCAAAATTAACATTTCAAATAAATATTCATCATTAAGATTTAACTGTCCCCATTCCTCATCATGATATTTTATATATAGTTTATTTTTTAAATTACACCATTCACATCGCTTCATAAATTCACTCTCTTTATAACATCATTTTTTAATACATAATCCGAAACAGCCATAAAATTATCATCATAATGATACATCTCTTGTCCAAACTTCATCCACATTTCTGAAAAACTAAATCCAGAATCTAATAACCTCTTTACAAAAAAATCATCAACAGCCTCATTTTCCACCATATTATTTAAATTGATAATAGCTTCAGTATCATATATTTTACTTTGAATATCACATTCTAACTTATCACACTGATAAGCAAAAATTGCTTCATTTGTTTTTCTTTCATCAAATTCTAAAAACAATTCCTCGATAAATCTTCCATCCACTAGTCCACCTAATATATTATGAACGGCTTCATGTTCAATTAATTTCTTCTCTTCCTTGCTTATTTCAAATTGAGTTAAATCTCCAATTATAGTTTCCCCAAGTTCATGAATAGCGAGCATGAAAATTACTTTAAATATATCTATATCATATTGATATTCAGATTTCATAGCCAAAGCAAGCATCTGCACCCCATAAATATGCTCAGCAACACTTTCTATTCGCTCACTTAAAACATGCCATTTCATCCAGCCTGTTCTAATAATCTTCTTTAATCTATTACATAAAATATAAAAATCAACAACATTACTTTCTTTAGACATATCCTCACCCTAATGCAGATATTATAACACGTAATCCATAAAAAAACACTAATATATAAATTAACGTTCATTTATATATATAGATTTACAAGCATTTGTACCTACCTGTATCCGATGTGTAGCCTACAACCGTCAAAAAGTACATATTTTTGATATTTAGACATTAAAAAAAGCCCGTAAATACGGACTTTCCAAAAATCTTTTTTATCTCTTACTTAGTTAGCGTACCTTATTTTTCAAGGCAAAATCACTATTTTGTGGTCTACTTGTGGTCTACTAGATAAATCTATTCAATATTTTATTAAGAAAAGAAATAGCCTCTTTTTTATTGCATAAAAAAAGAAGTCAGATTTTACTCTGACTATCTTACTCTTAGTTTTTGCCCTGCATATATCAAATTTGGATTAGCAATATTATTCCATGCTACTAATTGATTAACTGTTGTACCATATCTATTTGCTATTTTAGTCAAATTATCGCCTCGTTGTACTGTATAGTATTCAGCTCCACTTGATTTACCAGTTCCTAATTTTTGATTAACAATTGACTGAACTGCATCATAATTATAACCAGCTTGTGATAATCTATTTCTTCTATCATCACCATTTCCCCACTTACCAGCAATTACTTCATTAGCAAGTTCTTCATTTGATTTTTTACTTGGTTGTTGTTGTGGTGCAGGACTAGGTGTTCCTTTTCCATAACCATTGAATCCACCATTTTTAATTATGCTAGGAAAATCTACATAACAATAATCTTGGTCACAAGTCATACCTGCTATTTTATTAGTTCTTTGATAATTAGTTTCTCCACCAAATTGCCACATAGGAAAATTACTTACTTCTGCACTAGACCATTGTGCTAACCAACATGTAAATCTTTTAGAAAGTGATGAACCATTACAATAATTATTATACCAGTTTCTATTCATATAGAATCCAGCATAATAACCAGCCTTTTCAAGTGTAGTTAATGCACTTGTTATAATAGCATCTACTTTTGATTTGCCTAGATTTTGTAAAAGGTTATCTTCTATATCTATGTATATAGGATATTCAAATTGTTTTCCTTTTAATACATTATCAATTAATATTTGTGCCTCTTCACGAGCTTGTGCCTCATTTACTGCTCTAGTCCACCAATATACACCGACACCCAAGCCATTGGCTTTAGCTCTTTGATATAGTGTTTCAAATGCAGTATCTTTCTTGTTTCCATAAGCACCACGAATTATAGCAAAATTTACACCCTCTGCTTTTGCTTGAGATAAGTTAATATCTCTTTGCCATACTGATATATCTATTCCAAATAATCTCATATTATTCACCATCCTTATTTTAATTTTTGTAAATTATGTACTATGTCATATGTACCACCAGCAACAAGTCCACTTAATGCTATTGCAGTACTAAAATCTTTAGTTATAACTAACTCAATTATTGCAACTATTACACCAATTAATAAATTTTGTATTGGTATTAAATTATTCTTAATCTTTGGTGATTCCTTTGATACAATACCTAATACTAATGTCACAATAACAGTGATTAAACTAATTAAGTATTCTAATGTCATTTATTTCACCCCTCTTTCTTACTAGGCAATTCAAATGTGTTATTTACTAATATTTCAATCCCATGATTACCACCTAATGCTTTATATTGAACGAATAAATCTTCTAAACAATATCTTGCATATTCGGGAAGATAACCTTTACTTTGATAGCTTTCACATTTAGATACTATCTGACTACGAATTATAGATAATAATCCAAGTTTCACTGCTTTATTATCTTTATATATTTTTA
>CAMNJS010000035.1 GCA_946541645.1 uncultured Bacillota bacterium
ATCCAGTTATTCCAGTTATAATTATTGTTAGAGATACAATTGTTGATTCTATTAAAATGGTTGCTGGTTCTAAAGGAAATGTTGTGGCGGCTATTAAAACAGGAAAATATAAAACTGCATCTTTAATGGTTGGTATCGTATTAACTTTATTTTATGATATGCCATTTGTACTTTGGAATGTTAATATTTCAGATTTCTTATTGATTGTAGCTTCAGCTCTTTCAATTATTTCTGGAGTTCAGTATTACAAAATGAATAAAAAGTATATATTTGGTGAAACAGAGGAAATTTAGAAAATTTAATTTCCTTTTTTTATTTGTTTTTAAGCCTAAAAATTATGAAATTTGTTATATAAAAACGACTTTTTTGATTTCTTTTTGTAGTGAATACATGTAAAATTTTCAAAACAAATGTTCGTAAAAGTGTTGACAAAGATAATTTATTATTATAGAATTAAGGTGTAGGAGTAAAGGAGGAAAAAAATAATGGCTAAAACAGCTGATGATGTCGATCAAAATTTAAAGCAAGTTCTTGCAGATATTGAAAAACAATTTGGAAAAGGTTCAATCATGAAGTTAGGTGATAATGAACATAGAGAAATAGATGTTATATCTAGTGGCAGTATTGCTTTGGATAATGCTTTAGGGATAGGAGGATATCCCAAAGGAAGAATTATTGAAATTTATGGACCGGAGTCTTCTGGTAAAACGACGTTTGCTTTGCATGCAATTGCGGAGGCCCAAAAAGCTGGTGGGAAAGCGGCATTTATTGATGCTGAAAATGCTTTGGATCCACAGTATGCAGCTAATTTAGGAGTTAATATAGATGAATTATTACTTTCACAACCAGATAATGGTGAGCAAGCGCTAGAAATAGCTGAGGCTTTAGTTAGAAGTGGTGCTATTAGTGTTATTGTAATAGATTCTGTTGCAGCTTTGGTACCGCAGGCAGAAATAGAAGGAGAGATGGGGGATTCTCATGTTGGCCTTCAAGCTAGGCTTATGAGCCAAGCTTTGAGAAAACTTGCCGGAATTATTAATAAAACTAACACAATTGCGATTTTTATAAATCAACTTAGAGAAAAGGTTGGAGTGATGTATGGAAATCCTGAAGTTACTCCTGGAGGTCGTGCTTTAAAGTTTTATTCTTCTATTCGTCTTGATATTAGAAGAAGCGAGCAGATAAAATTAGGTACAGAAATCATAGGTAATAAAACAACTGTTAAAGTTGTAAAAAATAAGATGGCTCCACCATTTAAAACTTGTCAAGTTGATATTATGTATGGTACAGGTATTTCTAGAGAAGGTGAACTTGTTGATTTGGCTACGGAAGCCGGAGCTTTAGAAAAATCTGGTGCTTGGTACTCTTATAATGGTGAGAAGATAGGCCAGGGTAAAGAAAATGTAAAAGAATATTTAAAACAAAATCCGAAAGTTTTTGATGATTTGTATAAAAAAGTTAGAGAGTTTTATAATTTAAAATAAAAAGATATGGTGGGTTTGTTAACTCATCATATTTTTTCGCGAAAAAGTTTTGACTTTTAAGTATTTTTTGTTATAATTATTTTAGAATATGGAGGGATATGAATGGAACAAAGAAAATCTGATATAGATACTGGCGATGGTAATGTATTAAATGTTAATAGTAACGGGTTAAATTATAGTTTTGATTTTTCTAGTCAAGTTAATTCTAATCCTACAGAGCCAGCACCAATGCCAGCAGCTGCTGCCCCAGTGCAAGCAGAACCGGTGCCAGCAACACCTGAAGCGCCTGAACCAACGCCAATTTCTACACCTGTAGAGCAAGTGGTAAATGTAGCGCCTGTAGAACCAGCACCAATGCCAGCAGTTCAGGAAACTGCTACTTCTGGATTAGATAATGCAGCAGTTACGCCTGCAGCTTCAGCAGCAGAACCTGCTATTAATGTTGATACTATTTCACCAGTTGAACCAGCACCAATGCCAGAACAAGTTGCTCAAAATACTGTAAATCCTGCTACTGCTCCAGTGCAAGATGCCACACAAAATAGTACGCAAAGTGTTCAAGGTGAAGAATTAATTAAAGATAAAAAAGGTACTAAAGCATTTTTGATTATAATTGGAATTATTATTGTTGCCTTTATAATTGCATTACCATTTATTTTTAATATATTAGGTTAGTTGTTTTGATTTATCATTTTAAAAATTTTAAAAATTTTATAGAAATTATCATTTTCTTTGGTAATTTCTTTTTTTATTTTTGCAATGGCTTTTTTCATGTTTTTTTCTTCTTTTCCAAAGCATTCTAAGCATATATAATTTATTTTTTCTATGTCATTATTTTTATATATTTTATTTAGTTCATGTGTAATAAATTTTTGATTTTCTTTTTCAAATCTTGTTTTAAATTGTGGAGTTTTTTGAGCTTTAATTATTTTAAGCTGTGGATTAATTTCTTGCTGGTTTTTAATTATATTTATAATATCTTCTTCTTCATCTATAAGTAGTGAACTTTTCATGTAATTTATGCCTAATTTGTTAAATTTTATAGCAATTATGTCTTTTCCATCACTAAACATAGCCGTGTATTTGATTTTGTCTATTTTATTTTCTTTAAATTCTTCACTTTTATAAGATATTTTAGCTAGAAAGTTTTTATCTATTTTAATGATGTTATTTTTTAAATTAAAAAAACAAGTGGTGGATATTTTAAATGTTGGTATTTTACGGATGTGAGTTATTTCATCATTACCGCTCCATTCGTAAAAGTCGTATAAGTTTTTATTAAAATTTAGATATGTGTCATAAATGTAGTTCATTTTTGTTTTCTCCTTTGACAAATATTGATAGAAAGGTAATTGTTAAGCCGATTGGGCCAATTAAACATTCAATTTTTCTACTAATAAAATTTACATATTCAAAAAAATTATACCCAAGAGAGATTAAATTTAAGTAACTTATTATAAAAGCAAAGCCAATAATACTAAATCCAAAGCCAATTAAAAATAAGGTAATTCTCATAATCATTTATATCACTTCTATCTAATATTATTATTTTGTTAGTTAAATTTTCCTTTATTCAGCTATCTTGAACTTTTTATTTTTACAAGTTATAATACTTATGGTGGTTAATCATGGAATATAAGTTTAAAGCTAGCGAATTTGAAGGCCCGCTTGATTTGCTTTTGCATCTTATAAAGCAGGAGAATGTTAATATATTTGATATTAATATTGCTGATATAACTAATCAATATTTAAAATATATTGAGCATATGGAGCAGTTAAACCTAAATATTGATAGTGAATATTTAGTGATGGCTTCAGAATTAATAGAACTTAAGTCTAGAGAATTACTTCCACATGATGAGACAAGTGATGAGGATGAAGAGGATCCAAAAGAACAATTAATTAATAGGCTAGTAGAATATCAAAAATATAAAGAAGTAAGTGCCGAATTAAAAGTTTTTGAAAGTGAAAGAAAAGAACTTTTTTCTAAACTTCCTAGTTTATTGGAAGAATTCCATGATGATAAAGTTAAAATAAATGACGATGTTTCGCTAGATGATTTGCTTCAGGCGTTTATGAAATTTCAAGAAAAAAAAGCTTATGAAAAACCATTAAATACAGTAGTTGCTAGAAAAGAATATTCTGTTCATAAAAGAGGGCGTGAAATTGTTCAGCGGCTAAAAAAAAGCAAGCATATGAATTTTGAGGATTTATTTGATATATATACTAAGGAATATGTAGTAGTTACTTTTTTAGCGGTGCTTAATCTTGCTAAAAATGGAGAGCTTTTAATTAAGCAAGATAGAAATTTAGATACAATTGTTTTGTCTGTAAAAGGAGATAGTTAAATGAATTTAGAAGCGGTATTAGAAGGGTTATTATTTGTGTCTGGAGAAGATGGATTATCTAGGGAAAAGATTATGTCTATTTTAGGAATTACTCCTGATGAACTTGATAGTTTGATTGAAAAGCTAGTTAATAATTATAGTAAACCTGATAGAGGATTTAATATTAAAAAATTTGGCAATGAGTATAAACTTGTAACAAAAAAGGAACATGCTGATTATTATAAAAAACTTGCTGATAATGAAATTTCCGAAAACCTTAGTAATTCAGCACTTGAAACACTTGCTATTATAGCTTACAATGAACCAATTACAAGAGTTCAGGTAGATGAAATTAGAGGAGTGTCTAGCGCACATATTGTTAGAAAACTGGTTTTTAAAAATCTGATTAAGGAAGTTGGCAGGTCAGAATTACCAGGTAAGCCAATACTATATGGAGTAACTGATCAGTTTTTAGATTATTTTGGACTAAATTCCACGGAAGATTTGCCTAAAATAGAATTTGATGATAATTTTGAAGAAACTGAATTGTATGAGTCACGATATAATGAAGAAATTTGATTATTTTTATACTTTCACTTTAAAAACATGATTATAAATGTTATAATTATGTTACTTGCTTGTGTGGCGGAATTGGTAGACGCGCACGACTCAAAATCGTGTGACTTCGGTCATGTGGGTTCGATTCCCACCACAAGCACCAGGTGTATCTAATCGAGCTTTTTAATTAAAGCTCGATTTTTAATACATAAATTATAAAACTGTGAATTAATTAAGATATTTTCTTTTGTGTAAAATATGACAAATGAATGTATAGTTGAGAATACATTTTAAAGTTTTTGTTGCAAATATGTTTTTGGTGTTGTATAATTGGCTTAGAATAGGAGGAGTAAAATGAATAAGCTTAAATTAATGCTTGGAATTTTAGGAGTTGCTTTAGCTTTTGGAACCGTTAATGTTAAAGCAATGACGATTACGGAAGATTTGGTTTTAGACAAGGATTTGACAGAACAGGTTATTGTATCTGAAAAGAAGGTGACTGTTAATCTTAATGGTCACAGTATTAGAACTGCATCTAATGGAGCTTTAGCTGCAATTAATGGTGCAGTTGTCACTGTTACTGGTGAAGGGATTATTGAGAGTACTAATAGTAATGGTATTGTTGTTTCTAATGGTTCAACTGTTATTTTAAAAAGCGGGAATATTAAATCAACGGAATTTGGAGTTTTAGTTGCTGGTAATGCTACATTTACAATGGATGGTGGTACTATTACAACTGTAGATAACTGTGGTGTAGGAGGTAACGGAAGAGATACGGATTATTATAAGAATTATACAATTAATATAAATGGCGGTGTTATTAACGGAAATATTAAATCAGCAGGTTATGTATCTTGCGGAATATATCATCCAAATAAGGGAACTGTTAATGTAACTGGTGGCGTTATTAATTCATCTAATGGCGCTGGTATTGTTCAAAGAGCTGGAACATTAAATATAGAGGGCGGAACGATTAATGCTAAGGGAAGTGCAACTGGTAAAGTTGGTGATTCTCGTGTTGTTGTTTCTGCAAGTGCAGTAGTTGTTGATAAAGAGGCTAATTATCCAGAAGTTGGAACTTTAGTTACTAAAGTTTCTAAAGATGCTTTGTTAGATGGAGTTGCTGGAAGTATCGAAACAATAGGGAATGATATTAATGTACAATTAACCGGTGGGGTTTATACTGAAAAGCCTGGTGATGATCAAGTTGTAGATGGCTATGGTGTTTATAAAGTAGTCGCTGGTGAAAATGAAGATAAATATGTGGTTGTTAGTGATAATGACCTTGAAAATGTAGTGGTAGACGACGTGGTTAATAAGGAAGATGTAGATTCTGCAGAACTTGAGTTAATTGAGAAAAGTGTTTTAGAAAAATATAAATTATTATCTTATTATGATGTAGCTTTACTTACTGTAACAAAAACAACTGGTGATGTTGTTGATGTTATATCAGATTCTGCCGAGGAAACAAAGGTAACATTAAAACTACCTTCAAATTTGCCTTCTTTAGAAAGTGGATATACTAGAAAATATTATGTTATAAGAGTTCATAATGGGGAAGCTACTGTTATTAAAGATGTAACTGATAATGGTAATGGTACTGTATCATTTAAAACCGACAAATTTTCAACATATGCGGTAGCATATGAAGATACAAAAACTATATCTAATCCACAGACTGGTGATAATATTGTTTTGAATGTAGTTATGTTAGTATTAAGTTTATCTGGAATTGCTGGAGGATTAATTTACTATAAAAAAAATAAACTTGTAAAAAATAATTAATGAGAACTAGCAAAAAAGCTAGTTTTTATTTTAAAGGAGAATAGTATATGAAAGTAAAACGAAAAGTTAGACCTTGGGTAATAATTGTTTTCATTTTATTATGTTTATGTGGAGTAATATATTATTCTTATGAAATTATAACATGGAAGAATGACGTTTCAGAAAATAAAAAAATAAAAAAAGAAATAGAAGGTAAGATAGAAGTTATAGATTTTTTGTCTCAAGAAAAATATGATATAGATTTTAATTCACTAAAAAGTCAAAACAGTGATGCAATCGCATATATCAAGGTTAATAATACAAATATTAATTATGTTGCTGTTAAGGGTACTGATAATAGTTATTATTTAAATCATAATTTTGAGAAAAAACATAATGTTGCGGGTTGGATATTTATCGATTATCATAATAATGTTGATGGGTTAGATAAAAATTTAATTATTTATGGACATAATACAAAAGATGGTTCAATGTTTGGTACTTTAAAAAAAATTCTTACTAAAGATTGGTATACAAATGAAGATAATCGTAAGGTGGTGTTAGTTACTGAAGCTGGGACTTATTATTATGAAGTGTTTTCAGTGTATTCGGTAGTGGCTGAAGATTATTATATAAATACTGTATTTAGTAGTGATGATGAGTTTGAAAAATTTGTTACTACCTTAAAGGGAAGATCAATATATAATTATGGTACTGAAGTTTCTGGCAAGGATAAGATATTAACTCTTTCAAGCTGTACTGGTGGTGGTAAAAAGAGAATTGTTCTTCATGCCAAATTATTAAATTAAGAAAATGGCGATTATTTTGCTGTTTGTCTTTTTTTTTATTTAAAATTGTGTTAATATTATTATAGGTAGGATAAGGGAGGGCTATAAATGATACTTAGAAAGCCATATGCATTTTTTATTAAGTATTTTAAAGTTTTACATGCTGTAATGGCAGTTTTTATAGCTATAATTATGTATAATTCTGTTAGATTATACAGTTTTTTTAGGACTTATTCTATTGATTATAGGTCTGCTTCAAGCAGCTTTACTGATGTTAATTATTTGAATTTTTTTGCTTATTTTATGGTGATTTTGGCATTAATATTAACAGCGGTTTTATTATCGGTAATGATTTATAAAAAGAAACCAAAGATGCTTTATATTTATAATGTTATTTTATTTGTACTTTTACTTATTTTATATTATTTTACGCAGCCATCTTTGAGAACTGTTAGTTATGCTGTTTTAGATATCAGAGTTTCTAAGGCTTTTAGAGATTTGTATTTGATTGCTCTTTTATTTGAAATTTTGGATTTAGTATTAATGATTGTTAGAGCGAGTGGCTTTGATATTAAAAGATTTGATTTTGTTTCTGATTTACATCAGCTTAATATTTCTGAAAAAGATAGTGAAGAAATAGAAGTTGCTTTGGAATTTGATAAAGATCAAGTAAGACGTGGTTTAAAAAATAAATTTAGAAACGCTAAATATGTTTATTTTGAACATAGGTTTATTATAAATATAGCCGTTATTTTATTAGCCGCTTTCATAGGCATTTTTGTGTATAGAAATGTTAGTGCTTATACTGCAAGATATTCTATCGGAGAGACTTTTACAGCTAGCTCTGTAACATTAAATATTAAAGATAGTTATATTTTGGATAGTACTGCTGATGGCACTAAACTTGTTGAAACTGAAGGCGATAATGCTGGTGTAATTGTATTAGTTAGGTTTCAAATTAGGGGAAGCCAAATTAATCAAACTTTTAATACTGGTGTTGTAAATTTAAACATTGGTAAGTTTTCTTATGGTCAAAATTCTAAACTTGCTTCTAATATGACTGATTTAGGAACAGCTTATGTAAGTCAAAAAGTTACTGAAGAGTTTAAAACTTATGTTTTGGCTTTCGAAATTCCAAGTAGATTAGCTAATAAAAAAATGCATTTAAAGATTAATGATAGTAATAGTTATGTAAAAGGCAAGGCTGGGGCTAAAAATGTATTAGTTAGGCTAAAACCTGTGGATTTAAGAAAAGATGGCCAACTTTTTGAGAAAAATCTTAATGAGACAATTAATTTTGATGATAGTATTTTAGGCTCTTCCAGCATGACTATCAGTAGTTTTGAAATAAATAATAAGTTTAGACTTGACTATAAGTATTGTTATGGAACAAATAAATGTGCCGATTCATATGAATATTTAACACCTACAGCAACTGGTAATTATTTTAAGACACTTATTAAAATGTCTGGCAGTGTAATGATTGATAAGACTAATAATATAAGCGATATTTCAGATTTTAGGACTTTGTTAAATAGATATGGATATATAAATTATTTAGTTGGTGAAAAGTGGCAGATGGCAAAAATAAATTCTGCTGATATTAAACCTAAGACTGCAAAAACTAATGATTATTTTATAGAAATCCCTTATGATGTTAAGGATTCATCTAGTATTAATTTAACTTTAAAAATTCGCAATCAAAATTATAAATATACTTTGAAATAGAAATAAAATATGTTATAATTTAAAGGAGGATACGGTAATGATAAAAAGATATGTAAGATACTTGTTGGTGTTTGTTTTTTGCTTATTTGTATCTCCTTTTACTATACATGCTGCCTGTGATTATCAAAGAATGGCTGAACTTTCGAAGGTGGCTAGTAATGTGCAGGTAGGCTATGCTTATGAAGTTAAAGATAATATTCCGGTTTTTTATTTAAACGTTAGTAATGTAACAAATGATATATATATGGTTGATAATTTCGGAAATGTTTATAGACAAAATGCGGAAGGCATTCAAATTTTTCCTGGCGTTAATGTAACATTTAATATTTATTCAAATGATTCTAATTGTCCTGGGGATAAGCTATTAACTAAATATCTTAATTTACCATTTTATAATAAGTATTCTAGTTATCCAGAGTGCGCAAGTTATAAAGATTATAGCGCGTGCCAGATTTGGACAAGCAATGCACCTGTTACGGATGGCGAATTTTATGAACAAATAGCTAGTTATAAGAATGAAACTTATAATAATCAAAACGCAGATAACGGTGATACAAATACTAATTTTATTCAAGAACATTTAATATTTATTATTGCTGGTGCTTTAGCAATCACAGGAATTTTATCTGCAATCTTGATTTGGAGGAAAAGGAAATGAAAAAGAAACTTGTTTTATTATTTATTTTTACAATGTTTTTGGGAATGGGAAATGTTTTAGC
>CAMNJS010000036.1 GCA_946541645.1 uncultured Bacillota bacterium
ATAATACTAACAGACTTCCTATTATTATTTTTCTATTTCGTCTCGCTCTATACATTTTATCATCCCCGTTATCTATCTTCTTTTTAATTATATCCTTTCTATTTTCTTGTGTCAATAAGATGTCAACAAATATTTTTTATCTTGCAAAAATAAGACCTTTATGGTCTTATTTTTTCAGCTATTTTGGATATTTTTTCTTTTATATTTTTTTCTTCAGGAATTTCTATAAAATATTTTAATATTTTTTCTTTAGGACTATCAAATTTTTGATGAAGTCTATTTTGATAACGTTCTCTAGCTTCAATTAATTTTCTTTTATCTAGATTAATACCTAAGACATTTTGAATTTTTTGTGCAATTTCGATGCCTTCATCTGCGTTTAATTCTTTAATAATTTCATCATAAGCTTTTTCTTCACATGAATCAAATAATGGTTTATATATTTTTTTTAAGTCATCATTTAAATCATAATACGTTTCTTTAAACGTTAACAAATTATAAATGTTTGCAGTAGCAACCTCTTTATAACTTTTACTATTTTCTTTATATATAAGAGCTTCTTTTGATTCAATTATTGGTATTAAAGTTTCATCAAAATATTCTTTCTTTATTTCTTTTATGGGTTCTTCTTTTCTATTTAATATTTTTTGATATTCTTTAAAAGGGTTTTCTTTAAGATCTATACTATATGATATAAGTCCTTTTGTGCCGAGATATACATTCGCTTTTATATCTTTATAATTTTTATGACTATATTTTCTTAATATATTTAGTTTTGCCTTTCCCCATAAAAATATGTCTGGTTCTTCTATAGATTTAGTATATAAAATGTCGTTATATTCATTATAAAAAACTCGGTAGGTAATTTTTTGCTTTTCTTTATTTTCATATGTTTTTTTATAACCACAAGTAAATCCATATTTATTTATAATATTAAGAGCTTCTTTACTAGTTATATCTGGACGAAGGTCCAATTCTTTTTTAGATTTATTTTCTAAAATGTCGTGAACCATATCTTTACTTTTTTTATTTCGCATACTATTTCTTTCTTCATCGGTAAAAAGATATTTTTCGGGATTTTTATATCTGTCACTACTCGTTCCTTCAAGTAGTGCTTTATATTTATTTATGGCAAAAGTTAAACTATTCAATTTTTCTATATCTTCTTTTGTTATGTTAACTGTTTTTTCATAAAAATCTTCTATGTTTTGACCGCACATTTTATATAAGCTCTGAATCTGCATTCCTCTAATATTCATGTCGTCTAAAATAATTAAAATAGCGTGCGCTATCGTTTCTCCTTTTGTTTGAATAAGTTCATCTATAATGCCTGCGGCTGCAGAGTTGTTTTCAGTCATTTGTTTAATTGCAGCTGAAAGTGAAATTTCTAATTTTTCTCTGTTCATCTTATACCCTCCTTATTCTTTTTTATTATAGCACTTTCAAATTATTTTTTCACGTTAATTATTGTAAGCTTTTTAATATACTCAATATCATCGTATATGTTTTCAAAAATATCATTTATTTTTTTAATATTCATATTTTCCTCTTTTCATCTTGATACTAGCACTTTTTTCTTTTGTTTGCATCACTTTCGACAATATTAGATATATTTAGTGTTTTTTTAATTTAAACTTCAAAAATTATCATATTTATAGTATAATTATAGTGGCGATTAAATATGATAAAAACTTTAGGGGCGAAAAATTTAAGTTATGCGAACCGCGGAATGACATTAGAAGCAGATTTGGAAGCTACTAATCATTTTTATCTAGTAAATAATATTGCGGTTATATATAAAAAACCGACGCCAATCACTATATCAAAAGTTAATTATCCCTCTAGAATTGAGGCAGTAATTAAGGAAGGATACTTTAGAACGCCGTCAACTACTGATTATAATGGGATTTACAAGGGGAAATATGTCGATTTTGAAGCAAAGGAAACGAAGTCTAAATCTTCTTTCCCATTAAGTAATATTCATGTTCATCAGATTGAGCATTTAAGGCGTATTTGTATGCATGGTGGGATTGGTTTTTTAATAGTGAGGTTTACTACTTTAAATAGAACCTTTTTGCTTACTTATAGTGATTTTGAAAAATTTATAAAAAATAACGATCGTAAGTCAATTCCTCTTTCTTATTTTATGGATAATGGCTATATCATCAAGGACAAATATAATCCAAGAGTTGACTATATTCGTATTTTAGACGAATTATATTTTGGAGGTGTATCATGAAAGATAAGTTTTTAAAAATCAGAAAATCTTTTATTAAGGAGTTTAATGAACTTAAGTCTTTTTTCACTAAGGACAGGTATAATTTGATTATTTTAATTGTTTCCTTTTTACTTTTAATAATCGGTACTGTTATATTTAACTTTGTTATTAGCTTTTTAGTTTTTATTTTAATAAACTTAGTATGGGTTATTCCTTACTTTAAATGGAGAGGAAAGCTTAAAAGCAGAAATAAAATAAGACATGCAAGAACGTCTAATAGGGTTAAAAAGGTTAGCAGAAAAAAGACGAAAAGTATTTTGACTGACGAAAATGAAGGTAGTGATGATATGCCAAGAAAAAAAAGAGGGAAAAAGAAAAGTTTTGGCAAAAAGATTCTTTTAGGTTTTTTAATATTTTTCTTATTATGTATTATTTTAGGCATTGTATTTTGCGTATATATTGCCTTAACAGCGGGTAAGTTTAATCCTAATAAGCTATATTCTAAAGAAGCTAGTACTTTACTCGATAGTAAAGGCGAAACATTTGCTAAACTAGGTACTGAAATGAGGCAAAAGATAAGTTATGAGCAAATGTCTGAGGAACTTATTAATGCAATAATAGCTACTGAAGACTCAAGATTTTTTGAACATAATGGTTTTGACTTACCAAGGTTTTTAAAAGCATCTTTTGGACAGGCTTTAGGGCAAAATGCTGGTGGTGCTTCTACTCTTACAATGCAGGTTTCAAAAAACCAGTATACATCAAATATCGCACATGGTTTTGAGGGTATTAAACGTAAGTTTACGGATATTTATATTGCGATGTTCCAAATTGAAAAAAATTATTCTAAAGAACAAATTTTAGAGTTTTATGCTAATTCATATTATTTAGGTAGCGGCGCATATGGTGTTGAACAAGCTGCCCAAACATATTTTAATAAACATGCTAAGGATTTAAATGTTTCTGAATCTGCTATGATTGCTGGGCTATTTCAATCACCAGTTGTTTATGATCCAAATTTGAATCCTGAAAAAACTGAGGCACGAAGAAAAATTGTTCTTTCACTTATGAAACGTCATGGATATATAACTGATAAGGAATATGAAATTGCAAAAAAAATGACTGTTGATAAAATGGTTATTAAGGGCCAAAAATCATCTACTGTTAATGCTAAATATCAAGGGTTTATAGATACTGTGGCGCGAGAAGTCGAAGAAAAAACTGGTTATAATCCTTATTCTTATTCTATGAAAATATACACAACTATGGATAGAAGTAAGCAAGATGCAATTTCTGATATAATGAGTGGTGCTAGTTATAGTTGGGAAAATGACACGGTTGAAGCTGGAGTAATTGCTTTAGATACTAAAACTGGAGCTATCGTCGCAATTGGAGGCGGCAGAAATAAAACTGGGGCTATGAGTCGTAATAATGCAACTCAAATTAAAAGACAAATTGGTTCAACAGCTAAACCAATGTATGATTATGCTCCAGCTATTGAATTTAGTAATTGGAATCCTTCTCAATTAATTTTGGATGAAAAGTATACTTATAGTAATGGTACAGAAATTAATAACTGGGATGGCCGATATAAAGGTATGATGACAATTAGGCAGGCATTAGTTGAATCAAGAAATGTACCTGCGTTAAAAACTTTCCAAAATGTAAATAATGAAGATATCAAGAATTTTGTTGAAAGTATTGGATTATCTCCTGAGGTTGATGAAACTAGTGGTAAAATTCATGAAGCACATGCTATTGGTGGATATACTGGCGAATCGCCTATGACGGTGGCTGGAGCTTATGAAACTTTTGCCAATGGTGGTTTCTATGTAGAACCTTACAGTTTTACAAAAATAGTGTTTGATAAAGATGGCAAAATTTATGAAAACGAGATTAAAAAAGAAAAAGTTATGAGTCCTGAAACAGCTTATATGATTACTAGTATGTTAATTGATACTGGACAAAATGCTTTGGGAAAATACAATAATATTAATGGCGCTCAGTTTGGAGCTAAAACTGGTACAACGAACTTTGATAAGAAAACTTTAGCGGCAAGGCATTTGCCAAGCAATGCTATTAATGATTTATGGGTTGCTGGTATTAGTCCTGACTATACGATTGCTCTATGGTATGGATATGAGGTTAATTCAAGTACTCATTATAATAAGTTTGGATCTGGTCAAAACTCTAGATTGTTCCAGACGGTAGCTAAAAACTTCTTTAAAGCTGGCTCAACGTTTGATAAGCCAGAAGGCGTCGTTGAAGTTACGGTTGAGAGAAACTGTGGTGAAGCTTTGCTACCAGGTGCTAATACTCCGGCTGCTGCTAAAACGGTGGAATTATTTAAGGAAAGTAGTAAGCCTACAGAAGTTTCTTCTAGATTTAATACTTTATCTAATGTGTCTGGTTTGAAAGCCTCTGTAAGCGGAAATAAGGCTACTCTTACTTGGAATCCTATTGGAACTCCTGAGGGACTTAGTCCTGAGTACTGGCAAGGGCATGTTAATAAAGCTTATTCTTCTAGTAGAGATCAGAATTCTTTCTTAAATTATATTATGAATTATAATAGAGGTGTGCTTGGAGAGGTTGTTTACGAAGTATATGTTAAAAGTGGTGACGGTTTATCACTACTCGGATCTTCTACTTCTAATAGTGTTACAGTAAAACTACCTAATATTAATTCTCCAAAACTTGTCGTAAAAACTTCTTATTCTATATTTAAAGGGGCGACAAGCTCAGGTGTGGAAATTACTGTTGATTATAAAGGCATTTCACCTACTGATATTAGAATTACTCCTAGCAATTTAGCTATTACTAAGGAAGCTGGTAAAAACTTTAGCATGGATATTAAAGACCATATTAAGGTTACGGCTCATGGTGAAGATATCACATCTGAAATTACGGCTACTAAAGGTGGTATTGTTGTTAAGGCAACTAATGAAAAAGCAACAGATAATGACTTAGCTAATAATCCAGGTATTTATCTAGTTACTTATGATATTAAATATGGTGATATTAGTGTTGGTAAAGTTGAAGTTACAGTAACTGTTACTAATTCTCATTAAGGAATAGAAATTATCTATTCCTTTTTTATACAAAAAAAGCAATTATTTTTGATAATTGCATATTCTTTTTAATTCACATGTCTCACATTTGGGATTTCTTGCTGTACATATATATCTACCAAATAATACCATTTGATGATGTCTTTTACCTAAATCTTCTTTACTGAATATTTTAGTTAATTTTTTTTCAATTGTTAGTGGATCATCAATTTCTTTAGCTAGTTTTAATCTTTTACTTACTCTAGATACGTGAGTATCTACCGCAATACATGGAACATTATATATATTACTTAAAACGACATTGGTCGTTTTTCTACCAACTCCAGGTAATGTTTCTAGATATTCTCTGTTATTTGGGAGTTTACCATTATAATCCTTGATTAGTCTTTTAGCTATTTCAATCAAATTATAGGCTTTTATTTTGAATGTCCCTATTGGCTTTATTATTTCCATAACTTCTTTTATGTCTGCTTTACTTAAAGATTCTAGACTACTATATTTTTTAAATAATACTTCCGTCACCATATTAACTCTTTTATCTGTTGTTTGAGCACTTAGCATAGTGGCTAAAAGTAATTCATAATCTTTGTTATAATTAAGTTCACATTTGGGATTTGGAAACAAATTATCTAAATAGTTTTCAATCATTTTCGTTGAGCCAATCATAATCAAATACTTCTTTCTCTACTTTGCTTACTTTAGGTTTTGTTTGAAAATCTTTTTTTTCTTTTATTCCTTTTCTTTGCCATTCTGATAATATCTTGTCTATATATTTTAAATTAGTCACGCCATTATATATTGCTTCTTTTAATGCTTCTACAATTATTTCTTCGCTATAATTATTATCTAACCAGGCACCTATAATTTCATATTCCATAGGACTAAGAGTTCTGCCAAATTCTTTTTCAAACTTGTCATATATAGTGGTTTCTTTTATTTCCTTTTCATTAATGATAAGTAGTGCCAATTTATTATACAGTTCATCTAATATAATTTTTTCTTCATATACTTTATTGTTAGTGGTAGTTAATTTTAAAATGTCCTTTTTGGCCATACTGTCAATCATTTTTAATACTTCAGGAATTTTAATATCTAAATCTTTGGATATTCTCTCAGGATCAAATTCATTATTATTTACTAAATATATTAACAATATAAGTTCGCTATCAGTTATTTGTAGTTTTTTATAATTTGTAAGAAGCAGCCTAGGAATATAAATACTACTATTTTTAAGTAAATCTACTATTTTGTTTGTCATAATATCACCTTTGCATTTATTATATCTTAATTATTAGTTTTTGCCAATATAAAAGAGCATTAGCTCTTTAAGTATTTATCTTCTATATATTTAATTATTTTTTCCTTATTATTTGAAAGTTTTTCTTCTAGAATTTTGGCTTCTAAATCATTTATAATTTGCTTTAAAAATGGCCCTGCTTCTTTATTTAATACTTTGCATATTTCTGTTGGTGATAAGGCTATATCAAGTTTGCTTCTAATAGGCATTTTCGCGAATTCTTCGTTAAGTGTTTTCTTGTCTATTCCTTTTAATTCGGCAACCATTGTACAAGTATATAATCCATATCTATATAAAACTTTTCTGTCAAGTATGTCTTTATTTTTTACTTCATTTATTTTAAGAATACTTTCTCTTTCAATTGAATTAAAATTATATTTATGTGTAGCATTCAACTGCGCCCATGTAACAATCATAGATGGTGTTATTTTTATATTTTTTAAATTTGGAATATCTAAATGGTTAGCTAATTTTAATTCCAAAAGAAGCTTTATTCCATATTCTTTATTAGCGTTTGAAAAAATTATATCAAGTTCATTTTTTTTCACATCATTGGATATTTTTCTTAAATAATGGCCATACTTTTTTATATATAATTTTAATACTGAGTCTATTTCAAAGTTTAAAGTTGTAGCAAATCTGACGGCTCTTAATATTCTTAAAGCATCTTCTTTTAATCTTATTTTTGGATTGCCAATCATCTTTATAATTTTTCGTTCTAAATCTCTTTTCGCATTTAATAAGTCTATCTCATTGCCATCTTTGTCAATGGCTAAAGTATTAATGGTGAAATCTCTTCTTACTATGTCTTCTTCTAATGAGTTTACATACTCAATTTTATCAGGATGTCTATTATCTTTATAGCTTAGCTCTTTTCTGAAAGTTGTAATTTCAAATTTAACATTTTCAAATATAACAGTGACTGAGCCATATTCTGAACTAGTATAAATAATTTCAGAAAAAATATTATGTAGTTCCATAGGTGTTGCATCTGTACATATGTCAACATCCCTACTGCTTCTTTTTAAATATAAATCGCGTGGATAGCCGCCTATAACGTATGCTTTATATCCAAAATTACTAATTTTTTGTAATAATTTAAGGGTCGTTTCGTACATTATGTCATCTCCATTTTTTCATTAAAAAAAGGCATGAAGCCTTAGTTTAATGCATCTTTTAATTTAGATCCAGCTTTAATAGAAACAGCAT
>CAMNJS010000037.1 GCA_946541645.1 uncultured Bacillota bacterium
TTGTTTTATATCTATTTGCAATATTCCACAAACTATCTCCAGATTTTACTATATAATAATCGTCTCCCAAGGGATTTGCTTGAATCGTTCCGCCATTTGCTGTTGTAATTACTGCGTCTACTACAGCATCTACATATTTTTTATAATTGTTTTGAATTTTAGCTAAATCTGAAGGATTATCTATAAATCCATATTCAACTATCACTGGTGTTGTTCTAGTCCCAGTATTTCTATGTATAAAATAGTAGTCTTTCGATGTATCGCTAGGTAATCTTCGCTGGTAAAATTTACGCATCATTTGTCCTTCGTTTCCTAGTGCCTGTAAGATATTTCTAGCCAGCCTGTCGTCATTTCTTAATGCATATATCACTTCTGCTCCTTCGGCCCCTTGTATTCCTGATCCTGCTGCGTTAATGTGGTTTGAAATTATTATTACATTTGGATTGTCTCCGTATGCTGCTAAAATCCTACTCACTCTTTCTGTGGGTGTTATTGTTTCATCGGTATTTCTAATTAATGTGGCATCTATACCTTTTTTTCTAAACTCTTCATACATGTATTTGGCTATTTCTAGGGTTAAATCTTTTTCTCTTACTCCTGTTTGACTAACTGCTCCACTGTCAGTTCCTCCATGTCCAGCGTCTATAACTACTTTTAAATCATTCATATGATCATCTCCTAAATTAATATATGTAATTTTGATAATTTAGTCATTGCTTTTGCATTTTAAAAGCGTCTATTAAGACGCTTGATTTAGTAATTCTTTTAATTTTTTTGGATTATTAATGTATTCTTCAGCTTCCGGCATTAAAACCGGCATAATTTTTTTAATCATTTCTTTATCGCTTACAATGTCCATGTATTCTGCGCTTCCATCATAATAACTTTTGGCTATTTGAAATTCATTTATAAAATCATCTTCTTTTTCGTTTACTCTAATTAGGTAACTATATTTTATACCATCGATAATTTTTTCTGATATTACAAACCATTTGTCGTCTTTAGAAAATTCAACGACTGTATAAAGTCCATCCATTATATATGCATACCTCCTTTAGCCACTTCGCTTAATGCTTCTGATAGATTCATAAATCCTGATGGGTCTTGCATACTATTTCCAAATAATATGGCATTATTTGGGTCATTGGCTAATGTTTTTAAAAATTCGGGATTATTTAATTGTTCTTGCGTTAATTTAAGAAACTCGCCTGTTGAAGTATTAAAAACATCTAGGGGATTTTCACTGAACCACTCGCTTGCACTTAAACTTCCGCTTCCTGATACTGCGTCATATGCGCTTCTAAATACTGTGTCTCCTTGTCCTATTTCACTCCAATCAATGCTGCTTACGGTATTACTCGTAATATTTGGAATTGTATTATTTACACTGTTTGAGGCTGTTTCTTTTGCTGTTTCAATAGTACGTTTAGTAATTTGATTAATTCCATCACTTATATTATTCAAACTTGTTTGAATGCTAGTGTCAGTTTTTGGTATAATTCCTGAAGTTAAGTTGTTAATAAATTCTGAGAATTCTGGATTAAAGTGGTATAAGGCTATTCCTATTATAGCGATGGCTGCTGCTCCTAATATTATTTTAGGTAAATGTTTTTTTAGTTTTGAAATTAATTTTTTGTTTCTAGGCTTTCTTGTTACTTTTTTGGCAGTCGCAGGGATAATAGGTTTTTTTGCTATTGAAAGCATTTTCTCTTGAATATCTTTTTGATCGTCACTAGCTATTATTTTGTCTGTCATTTTAACCGGATTGTTATGATATTCTATTTCGTCTGCGCCATTTACTTCAAAGTATCCGTTACTATCAACGTGTACTTTTACGCCTGGGTAATTAGCATATCCAAAATCTGGATTATTCCAGTTTGTCGTCACAAAGCCATCACCATATCTATTTAGTAAATCGCTTTGCCTACTTTTTTTAATTATCTTTACTTCTTCTTTAGTTAAATGCCCAATAATCTGTATGTTGTCGCCGTATCTAAATACTGTGTATGGTTTATCTACGGCTTTGATTTCTTGTTTTTTTTCTTTAACTTTTTCTGTTTTTTTATCTTCGACTATTTTTTGCTTTTGTTCATCTTTTTTTGAATGAATTTCCTTCATAATTTTATTTATTTCTTCTTCGGTTTTTTTGTCACTTATTTCATTCATTATTTCTTCAAGTGTTTGTTCTTCATTTTTAATAAATCTTTTCATTCGTTCATATGCTTTTGTATAGTTTACGTCGTTAGGTTCAAGTTCAATATCTTCTTCTGAACCATCACTATCTATGTAATGATACATTATAGGTCTTTTATTTTCATAGTCATTATCTAGTTTTAATATGTCTATTTCTTTGTCAAGTTTTTTTCTTTCATCTATATAGGCACTAAAATATGCTAAGTCATCTTTTGTATATGTGACTACCTCTTTGCCATTTTTTGTTTCTTTTTCAATTTTTAAAGGCGCATCATTTTTAAAAGCAATTTGCAACTCTTTCTTTTTATTTTCTAATTCTTCTAATTTTTCTTCAAAAGTCATATAACGCCTCCTACACCTAGTAATAGTATATCATAATATTTAAAAAAGAACTTTTTCTATTAAAAAAGACACTGTTTTTTGTGTCTAATTTAGTAAATATACATTATAACTTAAAATGGTGGCAAATATAAGCCATAAAACATATGGTATTTGTAAATATGCGGCTGTTTTATTTATTTTATAAAATTCTCTGATCATCCAAATAACTAGTATGATGATTATAATTACTAATATAGTAGAGAATAAGAACCATTTTAAATTGAAAAAGAAATATGTCCATGAGGCGTTTAGAATTAATTGAATTCCATATATTGTTAAGGCTTTATCACTGTTTTCTTTGCTTTCAGTTATTAAATATGTCGATATTCCCATTAGAATATACAATATAGTCCATGCTATAGGAAAGACAATGGCCGGTGGTGTAAATGATGGTTTCATTATGCCAGTAAATCCATCACTAACATTTCCTATCAGACTACCTAAAAATCCTAAGATGTTTGGCACTAGTATGTTAATTATAAGTTTTTTCCATTTTATCATTACTTTCACCCACTATAATTATATGCGGTTTTTTAAAAAATAAACAAAAAAACAAGTATAACTTGTTATTTATTAAAATGGCGTCCTTGAGAGGATTTGAACCTCCGACCTATCGCTTAGGAGGCGATTGCTCTATCCTGCTGAGCTACAAGGACAGTACAGATATTATACCAAAAATCGAAAAAAGAAACAATGGCTTGCTTCTTATTTTACTGAGCTTATAAAGAATAGTAATAATAAATTATATGCATACTTAACTTTAAATTTAAATTTTAACGATAACTCTTCTGTAGCTACAATTTTATCTACTATACTTACAATCCAACTTTCCATATATTTAGGCACAGAAATATTTATAGGAAACATGTGTGACCTAATCATATCCTTTTCCTTAGCTGTTAGATTAAACTCTTTTTCTGCTGTTTCTAATGCGAGTTTTGGATGAGTAAATACTGACTCAATTTTTTCTTTACTAGTTCTATCATTCGAACTTATAAAGAAGTCGTGTAGTAAACCACCAACTGCTGTTTGTTTATAGTCAAGTCTTAATATTTTGGCTATTTTATATGAATAATAAGATACTTTTACAGAATGTTCAAATCTAGTAATACCATGGTGCTCAATACTTTTTATTTTTTGAAAGTTCTCGTTATTTATATATTCATTAATTATACTTATATATTGTAAGTCTGATTTATGATTACTCATAAAATTTTCACCTCAAACACTTGAACATTATACCACTATTTTTTGTAAATTACAAATTGGCACTACTGTTCATTTCCTTCTATTTTTATTTCCTCGCCTAATGGGGTTATTTGGATAAATGTCCTACCGTCACTAACAATTATTTCTTTATTATTTTTATCTTTATATACTGTTTGACTATTTCGGCTATCTTTTGACCATGTAATTGGAATCGCATAGCCATTAGTGACATAATAGCCTTCTCCTTGTCCAATATTATCTAACTTTTGTCTTCCGTAATTATCATAACTTCTATTTTTAATTGGTGTAATTATTATATTTTTATATGTATATTGATTTCCTGTAATAGCGTCAGTATGAGCTTTTGAAGACATAAAACGTTTATAATTTTTATTTTCGCTGTCATATTCATAACTGCTGCTCGTATACTTTGAATATCTTAAGTAAATCTTATCGGCTTTTATGGCATCTTCTCTATTACTTAAGTCTATTTCATCTGCACTATATTTTAATAATAGTTTTTTATTTGTCTCATTTCTATAACCTTTTGTTTCTATATATTTATTAATTCTTTCCATACTGGTAAAGGCCGTGTGCTCTAAAGCTTTTTTTAGTGTTTTATCTCGCCAGAATGCGTTCTCATCGGTGAGTCCATTTATGTTGTCAACGCCTAGAGCCTTTATATCTGCTTTAGCATCTTCACTCCAGCCGAAGTGAACATATATTGCATCATTTTCTAGCGCATAGTCTAGATAATATGGTCTTGAACTTCTTACTGATCCTATCTTTTCAGTTTGTTTATCTTTAAAGATAGCCATAAGTCTAGTTATTCCGCCTTCAGCAATAATTTCATATGTAATATATGCATCTTCTAATCCGGCGTGAGGCCAAGCACTATGATTATTATTTATCATAACAGCTACTGGCCTTGTTTTTGAAAATTGATTTACTATATTTAATTTTTTTATTTGGACTTCACCTTTTAAATCAAAGCTTTGATTTAAAAGGTTTCTATCACTAATATAATATATAGCGGCAATTAAAAGGATGATGATTAATAAAATAGTAATTGGTTTTTTTCTTTTTTTGCGTTTTGCCATTCTACCACCTATTTTATTATAGCAAATGTTTTGAATTTTTATTTATAAATAATTATATCTAATGTAAATATATGTCTAGATTTATGATAAATTACTTAACAACAATCCAGCCGTCTGGTATTTTCCTAGTCTTTTTTTGACCACTTCCGTTAACTGGTTTATTTATTAGTTTACCGTCGATGACAAGACCAGATGAAGTTCCACCGTCTAAGTTAGAAGCATTATAAGCTCCGTACTGCATTAAAATTTCAGTTAGTTCTACCATGCCAACGCCATCAATTCCATGTGAGTAATCTCTACCGTCCATTACTAGAAATAGTACAATTCCGTCTTTTCTTTGAGCAATAGCACTTCTTGGGGCAGTTCCCCATCCACCATTTCCTCTGATAAACGAAGGCTTTCCATTTACTATTAGATAAGGCCCAAATTCGATTGCATCTCTAATGCCTTTTTGAAGAGCTTCATTTGCAGACATTTTACCGAGTATTAGTTTGTTATCGTTTGTAAAACCGATTATGCCTCCTCCGACATTTGGCTTATCTAGGTTACTTACTAATTTTCCATTTTTAATAACTATTCCGTAAGGTTTTCCGCCATTTCCATTGTAATTAGGGTCATAAAACCCACTAGCATTCATACCAATTATGGCATCATTTTTTTTAACCATATCTGTAAGCATTTCCCCAGAGGAGTTCATGTTTGTGGCAGTAGCGATTTTGACTTTGGAAGGATCATATATAACAACTAGGTATCCACGCATGCCACTTTCATCAATATTTATTAATTTGTACAGGTCGTTATCATCTTTTGTAAGTATTTCTTTTTCATATTTGTTTTTATACATTACATTGGTATTTGTGTAATCGATAAATTTTACTTGACTAGTATCAACTTCTTCATTTGTTTCAACAACATAGTTTTTCTTTAGTACACTTTCAATTGTTTTGTCACTGTAAAACCATGTGGCTAGGTACTGATGATTCATAGTTGTCATCGCGGTTGTTATAAGCCACTGGCGAAAGTTAGGATATGGCCCATATAGCAGGAAAGCTAGGCCTGAAGCAAATACTAATCCTATGCATATTAATGAAACTAATATTTTTTGCCATATTTTTAATTTTTTGTCATTTTTCTTTTGTTTTTTCTCTTCGTATAAAATGCTTAAATCATTTTCTTCTTTGCTTTCCTCTATATTTTTTTCTTCGTCATCTCGTTTTAACTGTTTATTTTCTTTATCTTCCGCAACAAATTTTTGAATGTCTTCATACATTATTGACATTGTTTTGTCGCCTATTTCTTCTGTTTCATCTAGAACGTCTAATTCATCACTGTCATATATTTTGGTTGCTAAATCATCGTATTGGTGATTGTGGGTTATATTTTCTTCTTTTTTACTGTTCACTGTCTTTCACCTCACTTTTTCCAAAGTATTCTCCATCTTTATCAAAATCTATATATTTTTTATATACTGGATATGTAAACTTATTTACTTCTTTGGCCTTTTCATCATTTTTTTCACGCCACTGGTTATAGTTGTTTATGAGTCTATTGAATGCTTTGGCATCACTTATGTAGTAATTATGAGCGGCTTCATAATTTGCTTTGAAGGCTGTGCATTTACTATTTGTGTTTACATCGCCATACTTTACTATGCAATTTTCCTTTAAAACTTTGGCGTTTTCTTCTAGTTTTTTTATTCCTTCGGCATATTTTGGTATAAAATCATTCCAGTATTCTGCATTTTCATCAAGCGTTTCATAATACATTTCTTCCTTGTTTTCGTATAAAATATTTCGCATGTCTGAAAATTGATTTACGCTTTCATCAAAGCTTGGATAAGCATCTATAATTAATTTCATTTTTTCTTTGGTTATTTTTTGATCTTCTTTTAATCCTTTAGCCCAAATGCTTGCTAAAGCGACTAGGACTATATTTATTAGGATAACAATTCCAATAATTTTTAACGATTTTTTCATACTGCATACTCCTTTATTCTACTTACTTAATATATCAAAATACATAAAAAATGTAAAGAGAAATTTATCTTTACATTCTATTAATTTATTATTTTTTAATCAACGATAGTATCTTTTCGCGTTTAAATTCTTTGGTATCTAAATCGGTAGTATAATGAAATTTTGTTTCTTCGGAAAGTCTTTCTATGTAATTAGCAGTTCCGCTTTTTAATATGACACTTCCTAAAGCATTTATATCTGCCCCACTGATGTTTTCAGCAAATTCAATAGCATAAGCAGGATCACCGCATTCAATTATGGCTTGCTCATGTAATTTTATATCAGCTCCGTCAATTTCTTTAGCAAAATAATAATTATAAAGAGCGTTTTTACTCATAGCAACTACTTCCCCGTGAGCCTTGATATCAGCTCCTTTTATACTTCTAGCAAAATCGTAATTATGTGAAGCACTGCCACTTTTAATAATTATATCTTCTAGTCTTTTTATA
>CAMNJS010000038.1 GCA_946541645.1 uncultured Bacillota bacterium
ATCCTAATATCTGTAATGTGATGCCCACCTGGGAGATCAGGTTTTAATTCGTTAAGGTTTCTCTTTTGGACTAAAAAGGACCAGCTTTAAGCTAGTCCTTATTTTATTAATTCTTTTATTTTTTCGGTGTTTTTAAAACTTTTTTTAGCAATTTTATCAAGAACTTCTATGCCATGTTTTTTTACTATTTCGGCTCCAACTTTGTCTACGTTTTCGCCGGCACCTTTTGGAATAATAATATTGTATTCTTTGGATAATTTTTCAAATTCTTTAATTAAAATATATCTACTTATAATAGCACCGCAAGCTACTGCTAAACATTGGTCTTCAGCTTTGGTTAAAAAAGTTATATTTTTTTGAATTTTTGGGGCTTCTTTTAAGTAGTTATAATATGTGTAACTTTCAGCAAATTGGTCTACAACAATGTAGTCATAATTATTATATTTTTCAGTTAATGAAAGTAAAACTTTATTATGAAGTATAGCTTTTATTTTGTTTAGATTGATATTTTCGTGATTTTGATTATATTTTTCATTTGTTAAAACCATACTAGAATAGGGAATTCTTTTTTGAATTTCTGGCATTATTTTTATAATATGCTCATCAGTCATTTTTTTTGAATCTTTTACTCCTAATTTTTCTAAAAATGGAATATTTTCCTTGGTAACGTATGCAGCACTTACGACAACTGGTCCAAAATAGTCGCCAGTACCTGTTTCATCGGAACCAATTGCATTTGAATAGTAAATTTTAGGATTTATAATCACTTTATTCTTTTTTTCATGACTGGTTTCTTTAATTTCTAGTTTTTTGTTTGGGTTTAAATGTTTTTCAGTTTCTTTCCATATATTAGCATCAATATCGGCGCTTATTCCTTGAAAAACAACTTTGCCTGATTCATATAAGGTTACAACGGTATCGGCTTCATCTGCTTGAAATATGGCATATGGAGGTGTTTTTAATCTTTTTTTATCTTCAAAGTATTCTTTCATTTTTTCTTTTGTGTTGTCACTAACTTTTAAAGTAATCGTTTTAACTGCTGGTTTTTTCATTAATATCACCTATACATATTTTAACACATTTCTATTTATGATAAAAGTTATTACTTTATTTTTAAATTTAAATATAATATAATTAATGTAAAGGAGGGCATGTATGAGTATTGTTGATGTTTTAATAGTTATATTTATTTTAGCTGGAGCTTTAACAGGATTTAGACAAGGATTTACTAAGAGTTTAGTTAATTTTGTTGGGGTTATTTTAATAATTCTTTTGGCATTTTTATTTAAAAATTCTGTTAGTTTATTTTTGATGAAAATTTTTCCTTTTTTTCCGTTTGGTGGAATTATAAAGGGAGTTACAGTTTTAAATATAGTTTTATATGAAGTGTTAGCTTTTGCGTTAGTTTTTAGTATATTAATGATTGTTTTTAAAATTTTATCGGTAGTTTCTGGAATTTTTGAAAAGATACTTGCTTTTACGATTGTTTTAGGAATTCCTTCGAAAATTTTGGGAATGATAGTAGGAATTATTAAAAATTATGTTATTGTGTTTTTTGTTATGTATTTTTTGGCAATGCCTAATTTTGCAGAAGTGTCTATTGTAAATAATTCTAAATTAAAAGCGCCTATTTTGAAAAATACTCCAGGTCTTTCGTTAGTGGCAGAGGATGCTTTAAAGGTTTTTGATGAGTTTGCAGAATTATCTCATAAATATAAAGATTCTTATGATAATAATGAATTTAATTTGGAAACTTTGGACTTGTTTTTAAAATATAAAGTTACAACAGTTGAAACTGTTAGAGAACTTATTAAGAGTGGAAAAATAAGTATTAATGGAATTGATAATGTTTTAAATAAGTATGAAGTTAATATTTAGGGTGAGCTTTTTGCTCATTCTTTTTTCTTGCTATAGATTTTATAAATTGATATAATATTATCGGTGAGATTATGAAAAAAACTTTTTTGATTTCTTTTATATGTATGTTTTTAGATCAGTTGATTAAGTTTTTTTTATTGAGTATGTTTAAGATTGGCGATAGTATTTCTATTATTAATAATTTTTTAAATATTACTTTAGTTAAAAATACAGGGGCGGCTTTTAGTATTTTAAGGTCTCATGGTTTATTATTAATAATTTTATCGTTGGTTGTTTTATTTTCTTTAGGTTATTATGTTGTTAAATCTAAGGATATTAAAAATTATGAATATATTATTTATGGATTTTTGTCAGGCGGAATATTAGGTAATTTAATTGATAGATTTTTTAAAGGTGCAGTTATTGATTATTTAGATTTTAATATTTTGGGGTATGATGCACCAGTCTTTAATCTAGCAGATATTTGTATAGTTGTTTCAATGATTTTAATTTTAGTTTTAAGTTTAAGGGATGATGGGAATGAAATTTCAAGCAGATGAGGAAATTAGATTAGATAATTATTTATCTAAAAAAATGGACGAGAGTAGAAGTCAGATTAGTAAGATTATTAAAAGTAATAATGTTTTAGTTAATGGTAAAGTTGTAAAAGCTGGTTATAATTTAAAAATTGGTGATATAATAGATGTCAGTTATGAAAAAGGCGATGATTCTATTACTCCTGAACAACTTGATTTAGATATTGTTTATGAAGATGAAGATGTTATTGTTGTTAATAAGGCAAATGGGGTAGTGGTTCATCCGGCTCCTGGAAATTATCATGGCACTTTGGTTAATGGCCTTTTATACCATACTAAACTTAGCGATGTCAATGGTGATGCAAGGCCAGGTATTGTACATCGAATTGATGCAGATACAACTGGACTACTTATGATAGCAAAAAATAATAAAGCTCATGAAATTTTAGCTAAGGAACTTGCTTCTAAAAAGACGTTTAGAAAATATGTGGCGTTAGTTTGGGGCAATATAAAAAATGATAGTGGAACTATTGATGCACCGATAGGTAGGTCTTTAAAAGATAGAAAAAAAATGGCTGTTACTTCCGGTGGAAAAGTTGCAGTTACGCATTTTAAAGTATTAAAAAGGTTTAACAATGCGACTTTGGTCGAACTTAAATTAGAAACAGGTAGAACACATCAAATTAGAGTTCATATGGATTATATTGGGTATCCAGTAGTTAATGATCCAGTTTATGGAGGACGTAAATTGTTTGATGATTCTGGGCAGTGTTTGCACGCAAAAACGTTAGGTTTTGTCCATCCTAAGACAAAAAAATATATGGAATTTGATAGTGAGCTTCCAGAATGCTTTTTAAATATATTAAAACAGTTTGAATAGTGGTGATATTATGAATGAAATAGTAATTGATAAACAAGAAGAGCTTGTTATGAAACTTCTGCATTATTTTATTACGGAAAAAGGATATAATCCGGTTATTATCAAAGGCGTTCAAAATGAAATATGGCTTGAAAATTTAGATAATGATTATCGAATTATAAGAATTGTATCAGGTTATATTCATAATGATGAACAGTTTAAGTTTGATTTATTTAAGACTAAAACGTTAATTAAATCAATTAAGAAAAAAACTTTATCATTAAAATTAAAAGCTATTAGTATTTTTGTTAATTTGGGTGATAATGTTAATGTTGATAGTTTTAAAGAAAATAATATTGATTTTGCTTGTATAAAAAGTACCGATGATTTAAATAAGTATAGGTTTGTTATTGATAATTTCCCTGATATTGCTGAGGATACTAATTTTAAAGAGGATGGTTTTGAATTGTTTCTTAAAATTACCGATGATATTAATAAGAAAAATGAGGAAGATGCTAGAATGAATGAGGACGTTTTTAAAATGAAAAAGCCATATATAACTTATGGGCTTCTTATAATTAATATTATTTTATTTATTGTCAGTTGTTTTTATAATATGACGCCTTTTGCGGTTAATAGAACATTTATTGTAAACGGTGAGTATTATAGACTTATAACAGGAATATTTTTACATAATTCGATATTACATTTAATTTTTAATTGTTATGCATTGTATGTTATTGGAATTCAACTTGAAAGTTTTCTTGGAAAATGGAAGTATTTGACTGTTTATTTATTAAGTGGTCTAGCTGGTAGTATGCTTTCAATTTTCTTTAATAGTGGTTATAGTATAGGTGCTTCTGGGGCAATATTTGGCATGCTTGGTTCGCTTACTTATTTTGGATATCATTACAGAGTTTATTTGGATAGTGTCGTTAAATCACAAATTATTCCTCTTATAGTTTTTAATTTGGTTTTAGGTTTTACTTTCCCTTATATTGATAATTGGGCTCATATTGGTGGTTTAATAGGTGGGGTTCTTTCAACTATGGCTGTTGGTATTAAATATAAATCAACTAAATTTGAAATGGTAAATGGTGTTATATTATATTTGATTTATATTTTGTTTATTGGCTATATGGTATTTTTTAAATTATCTTAATGTAAAAAAAGCTTTTAATTAAAGCTTTTTTTGTTTTCCTTTTGTTTTAATTTTTTCTTTTTTTTGCTCAAAAATCATTAAAACTGTATTTTTTCCTTTGTCCAAAGAAAGGTTTATTTGTTTGTTTTCATTTTCTTTTTCTTCTGCTTTTTTTGTTTTATTTGTTGCTTCAAGCTTTGCTTTTTCTTCTTTTGGCTTTTGACTTGCCTCTTTATATTCTTTTAAATTTATTATTTCTAATGGAATAGTTGATGCGCTAAATATATTGCTTAATAACATAATCTTATCTGGATTTATGGTATTTAGTCCTTGCTTTTTCATGGCAATGCTTAAATAGCCTAGTCCAAGGCCAATGGAGAGGGGCCATGTTTTTATTTTTCCTAAAAAGGAGCTTTTAGGATTTTTCCCTTCCATGTAAGCTTTGCTGTTTATATAAGATATTTGACTTTCTAGGGCGCCATTTATTATAAAAATAGGAGCTTTTGGAAGAACGCCTAATATAAGATTTATAGAAAAGAATTTATCTGATATGGCATCAATTAGGGCACCTTCTTCTGAATCCACTTTTAAAAATCTGGCTATTTTTCCATCTAGAAAATCTGAAATACCAATTAGGCCTATGGCCGAAAATAATGTAGATGTTTTTGTACCTGTATAAATCATTATTGGTATGGCATAGCTACCTATAACTCTAGAAAAGCTTAGCCAGTTTGGTATTAAAGCTAATTTGTTTTCTGGGGTTAATAGAGCTTTTTTAATGCTATTTTTTATTTGTTTCTCATTCATAATATCCCTTCTTGCTTTAAATATATTATCATATTTATTTGTTTGTGTAAATATATGTATAATTATACTTTATTATTATATAAGTATATTGTTTTTTTGATATAATTATTATAGATAAGGAGGTATGCTATGAAAAGACTTTTTAAACTTTTTATATTTTTGCTAGTACTTATGCCTTTTTATAGTGCTAAAGCGGTATCTTCTTATTCTGTAGAAATGGTTAGTGCATCTTCAGGAAATAGAGTTATAGGAACATATGGAAGCTATGCTGAAGCTTTTAATGTGATGAACAGTCAAAATTCATCAGAGAGTGTAGTTGCAACTATTTATAAAGATGGTATTCCGGTTGATGCTAAGTATGCAATTTTTAAATTTAAACCTAGCGGTAAAAACACTTATTCACTTTACCGAGACAGTAACTCTGCGAGTGCTTATACCTCTATTAATTCTTCTTATGGAATAGATGCTGCTGTTTTGGGGTATGCGGATAATGGCCGGGTAAAAATTATGATTAGTGGTTTTACTGGCTGGACGGATATTAATAATGGTGTAGTTACGCCAATTTCTCTTTTGGGCGGCAATATGATTAATATAAATGGTACTGGTGTTAATTTAAGAAGTGATCATTCTACGAGCTCTTCGGTGGTGGCAGCAATTACCGGTAGTTATAATTTTAATTATACTGATACTTATAAAGATTCTAACTATACTTGGTATAAGATAAATTATAATGGAACTGTGTGCTGGGCAGCAGGTGGTTACTGGGTTACGCCTTATAATAGTTCTCTTGGAACGTATTATAAGCATTATGGACCAAGTGGCAATTTGATACATCATTTTACGACTTATGGTGGGGTAGATTATGCGGATAGTTTTACTAATTTGGGAACTGCGCCATCATATATGGTTAAAGATGTTTGGTATTATAGTTTTGATGGAAATTATTTTTATTCTAATTTAACAAGTATGCTTGATGACTACAGGAGTGGTGGTTATTCCAGAAGTATTAATAGGGATAATCCTCATTATGCATATTATGTATATTTGACTTCTAGATCGACTACTGGCTATACGGCTGCTGATTTTGATAGTGTAATTGCTTCTAAATATAATTCTTCACAGTCTAAGATGTATGATACAGGAGTTTACTTTAAAGAGGCAGAAGAGAAATATGGGACTAATGCGCTTCTTGCATTTTCTGCGGCATTAAATGAAAGCAATTGGGGGACTAGTACAATTGCGATGAATAAAAATAATCTATTTGGTTACGGAGCGGCTGATAGCTGTCCTTATGAGTGCGCTTATTCTTACAGTTCGCCTAGAGATTCTATTATGGATTATGCGTCTAAAAGTTCAGCTTCGTATGAAAATGCGTCGGGAAAATATTATAATGGTAGTCATTATGGTAATAAATCTAGCGGTAAAAACGTTTATTATGCAACTGATCCTTACTGGGGTGAGGTTATGGCTTCTAATGCTTTTAATAGGGA
>CAMNJS010000039.1 GCA_946541645.1 uncultured Bacillota bacterium
AGAAAAAGCCTATAATAAGTCCCAAAACAAAAGTTCCAAACCAAGAAAACAATTTAGAAATAAATCCTAAAAAATTTTGTGGCATAGTTGTTGTTACATTAGAAGCTATACTTTCAACAGACTTAAAAAACTCACTTCTTAATTTACTAGCATCAAGCAATTCGTTAGATTCAAAATGATTAAAAAAATCAGTTGCCCAGCTTTTAACTGTGTTAAAAACATCAGGAGCCATACGCACAAACTCTTTAATTTGATCAACTAAAAGAGGAATTAGTGAAGAAAGTATAAGAAAAAGAACAAAAAACATTATTAAATAAGTTATTACTGCCCCCCATACTCTCTTTATCTTTTTAGTTTCCAAAAAGGAAACAAAAGGATCAAAAAGCCACGCTATTAAAATTCCTATAAATAAAGGAAAAACAACTTTCAAAAGCGTAATGAAAAAACCTAAAATTTTTGTTTCTTTAAATAAAATGATTAAAATATATGCAGCAAGGCCTATCAAAAGTAAATATAAAACCTTTAAAACTTTAGATGCTAAATCAGCAACCTCATTAACCTTTTTTACATCGATTTTTTTTCCAAACATCACATTCACCTATACACTAAGCAAATCTTTTTCTTTTAGAGAAAGTTTTTGATCAACTATTTTATTATACTTATTAATTAACTCCTGAACATCTTGAACCATATTATCCTTATCATCTTCTGTAAGTTCTTCACTCTTCTTAATATCATTATTTGCATCTTGCCTAATATTTCTAAAATTAATTTTACAGTCTTCAGCAATCTGCTTAACTTCTTTTACATACCCTTTTCTAGTTTCCTCAGTTAAAGCAGGAATATTTAAAATAATTGTCTCCCCATTATTATTAGGCGTAAGGCCTATATTTGCCTCATAAATTCCTTTTTCAATATCAGAAAGACTCCCCCTATCAAAAGGCTTAATCATAAGCTGTCTAGCCTCTGGCACAGAAATTGTAGCTAAACTCTTAAGTGGTGTTAGTGAGCCATAATAATTAACCATAACACCGTCCAAAATAGCTGGATTAGCTCTTCCAGCCCTAACATTTGTAAAACGCTTTTCCATACTTTCTAAAGCTTTTTCCATTTTTTCTTCCGTCAAAGCTAAAATATCATCCATTTAAATCATCCTTTCCTAACCGTTTTATACAAATATGTATATCACTAATATAAGTATATCATGAATTATTTATAAAAGCACTACTTTAAAAGAAAAAAGAACATGATTGTTCCATTAAAAATACGTTTTACTTCTAGGTTTAACATCAATAAGCGTCTCACCGTGTTCAGCCACTTCACACACTTTATCTTTCATAAAATGGATAGCCTCATCCAGCGACATTTCACAAAACTCATCACCATAATAACCACACCTAAAAGAAATTTGTCTAGTTTTATCTAAATTCATATTAATTTGCTTTGTCAAATTATAAAACTTTACTAGTTCTTCATATTGAAACTCATTAATAACTTTAGGAAGCCATATTACAGAATAATGTTTAGACATAAGCTGCATAATAATATCGCCATAAGCAAGAGCCGTAGCGCGCCAATCCCAATCATTTGCTTTAAAAACATAATTATAGTCACTATAAATAGCAAATAAAATATTTTCAGCAGTCCTTCCATGACTTTCAGAACAGCAAACACTTAATCTTTGCCTTGGCGTAATCATATAAAGGGCATAATTATCAATTGTTAGCCCATCACTACCACACAAATAAAAATCATTCAAGCTAAACGTCTGCGTCTGTTCTGCCACTTCTTCCCTAATTTCTTTAGGATAATATAAATCTTCAATTCTTTTCAAAATATCATCTTCCAACTAACATATAACATTTAATAATATTTTTAAAGAAAAATAAGCATTTATAAATACTTATTAATTCTATCAAATTCCTTTTCTTTTTCTAAATTTGTATCAGCTAAATTTTCAAACAATTTCTTCTGCTCCCTATCAAGCTTACGTGGGATGATAACATTTAAAGTAATATACATATCACCTTTTCGTTTATAATTTACATCAGAAATACCTTTTCCCTTAAGCCTTAAAATATCACCATTCTGACTGCCCGCAGGAATATTAACTTTAACAGATCCCTCCAACGTAGGAACATCCTTCTTCGTTCCCATAACCGCATCAGTAATACTTATAGGAAGTAGTAAATGAATATCATTAGCATCACGCGTAAATATAGGATGACTTTTAACATAAAACTCTAAATAAATATCACCATTAGGTCCTCCATTAGCTCCAGCCTCTCCTTTACCAGCTATCCTAAGTTGATTGCCAGTATCAACACCTTCTGGAATTTTCACCTCAATATCCTTTTTAGCGCGAACCTTTCCTGTCCCGTGACACTTATTACAAGTATCTTCAAAAATCTCACCACGTCCACCGCATTTTGAACAAGTAGTTTGTGTCATAAAAGCCCCAAATAAAGTTTGCTGCCTAGAAGAAACAGTACCTGTTCCATGACAATTATCACATTTCTTAGAACCATGGCCACCTTTACCATCACAAGAATCACATTTTTCATTCAAAGTTAAATTAATAGTTTTTTTAGTTCCAAAAACAGCTTCCTCAAAATCTAAATCAACTCTAATAACAGTATCTCTTCCTTTTTGTGGCCTTTTAGAATTCCTGCCACCAAATCCACTAAAACCATCAAATGATGAAAATCCACCACCAAAAGAGCCTCCAAATAAATCACTAAAAATATCACTAAAATCAAATGATGAAAAGTCAAAGCCACCTTGACCACCATTACCACTAAAAGCCGCATGTCCAAACTGATCATATTGCTTTCTCTTGTCAGCGTCCGATAAAACAGCATAAGCCTCCTGTGCTTCTTTAAATTTTTCAGCAGCATCAGGTTCTTTAGAAACATCCGGATGATATTTTTTTGCTAAACGCCTAAAAGCACTTTTAATTTCCGCTTCACTAGCGTCTTTAGAAACACCTAAAACCTCATAATAATCACGCTTATCCATAACTTCACCTACTTCTCATATATATTTTTAAATTCTAAAATAATATCTTTAAACATATTCATCGCACCTTGAATAACCTCTGAATCATTCATATCGACACCAGCAACTTTAAGTTCATCAACAGGGTCCATAGATCCACCTAAACTTAAAAACTTCAAATACTTATCAAGCGCGCCTTCCTTACCACTTAATATATTATTAGCTATATAGCACGCTGCTGCAAGACCAGTCGCATACTGATATACATAAAAATTATAGTAAAAATGCGGTATTTTTTCCCATTCATATCTAATTTCTGGATCGGATATCATATTATTACCTGAATATTTCCTATAAAGCTCATAATACTTATCAGAAATAAACTTACTAGTTAAAACTTCTCCATTTGCTTCACTTTCGTGCATTAATTTTTCAAACTCTGCAAACATAGTTTGTCTTACGATAGAACCTTTAAATAATTCCATTAAACTATCTAAAATATTCAATTTTTCTAGTCTTTCATCAGTATGATCAATCAAATATCTTGCAAGAATTATCTCATTTACCTGTGAAGCTACCTCAGCCACAAATATTTTATAATCATAATAAATATACGGATTATTTTTAATTGAATAATATGAATGCATTGAATGGCCAAGTTCATGAGCTAATGTTGATACATCATGAAATTTACCATTAAAATTTAATAAAACAAACGGATTTGACGTATAACACCCAGATGAATAAGCTCCACCCCTTTTACCAGCATTTGGATAAATATCAATCCACCTATCATCAAAAGCTTTTTGTAAATCCTTTACATATTCATTACCTAAAACAGATAGAGCCGAAATAACAATATCTTTAGCTTCTTCAAAAGTATACTGCGTGTCAGATTCGCCTATTAACGGTGTATAAATATCATATACATGAAGCTCATCTATACCTAAAACCTCTTTTTTAAGAGCATAATAATCATCCATAATATATAAATTTTTATGCAGAGTATCTATTAAATTGTCATAAATTTTACTATCAATATTACCACCAAATAATGCGGCCTCTCTAGCATCCTTATAACCTCTTAGTTTGGCATTTACATTATTCACCTTCACATGACTACTATAAGTTTTTGCAAAAGTATTTTGCATATTTTCAAACTGCTTATATAAAGCATAAAAAGCACTTTTTCTAACATTTCTGTCTTTACTTGCCATATATACCGAAAAATTAGTATTAGTAAGTTCTATTTCTTTACCATCTTCATCTAAAATAGTTCCAAACTTAATATCAGAATCACATAAATATGAAGAAATTTCTTCAAAAGATGAAAGTGGATTAGACAAAAGTGAAATTAACTTTTCACCATCCTCAGAAAGTACATGAGGTTTAGCCCTAAGTAAATTTTTAAACTCTCTTTTGTAAAACTCTAACTCAGGTTTTTCTAAAATAAATTTTTCAATCATACTTTCATCAAGCTTCATCATCTCAGGAACAATAAAAGATGTTACTTCAGAAACTTTTGTAGATAATTTGTCAAACTTTCCACTAATTTCCTGATATTTAAAATTAGTTATATCCTCATCAAATCTGCGCGCAGAATAATTATATACAGCCTCATATTTTTTAGAAAACTCTTCATCAAACATAAAGAAATCATAAATGTCCTTAGCATTATTAAGTTTTCCCTTAAAATTACTATATTTACTATAATTATCCATCAAATACTTAAAATCATTATTAAAATCTTCTTCAGTTTTATAAAGCGTGGATAAATCCCATTTTGCATCTTCAGGTATTTCCGATCTTTTTTTCATATATTTTCCTTTCATAAAGAGAAAGTTCTAGTTACCTAGAACTTCTACTTTTCTTCATATTCAGCATCTTTTACATTGTTATCTTTTTTGTCATCAGACTCATTAGAACCTTGATTTTCTTGAGCAGCCTTAGCCATTTCCTCATAAACTTTAGCGCCAAGTGCCATAGCTTTTTCATTTAATTTATCTTTTTTAGCTTTAATATCTTCAATGTCATCTTTCTCTAATGCTTCTTTTAACTCTTTAATTAAAGCTTCAGCTTCTTCTTTATCTTTAGAATCTACTTTATCACCCAAATCCTTAATAGATTTTTCAGTCATAAAGATAGTTTGCTCAGCCTCATTACGAGTGTCAGCTTCTTCTTTACGTTTTTCATCAGCAGCCTTATTAGATTCAGCTTCTTTTACCATCTTATCAATTTCATCATCAGATAAATTAGTAGATGATGTAATAGTAATAGATTGCTCTTTATTAGTTCCTAAATCTTTAGCCTTAACATTAACGATACCATTAGCATCGATATCAAACGTAACCTCAATTTGTGGCACTCCACGTGGTGCGGCTGGTATATTTGTAAGTTGGAAATTACCTAAAGTTTTATTATCCGCCGCCATTGGTCTTTCACCTTGTAAAATGTGAATATCAACAGCAGGTTGATTATCAGCAGCAGTTGAAAATACTTGAGACTTACTTGTAGGAATAGTAGTATTCCTTGGGATAAGAACAGTACATACTCCACCTAAAGTTTCAATACCAAGTGAAAGAGGTGTTACATCAAGTAAAACGATATCGTTTACTTCACCTGTTAAAACCCCACCTTGAATAGCTGCTCCCATAGCAACAACCTCATCAGGGTTTACACCCTTAGAAGGTTCCATACCAAGCTCATTTTTAATAAGTTCAGAAACTTTTGGCATTCTTGTAGAACCACCAACTAATAAAATCTTATCAATATCTTTCTTAGTTAAATTAGCATCTTTTAAAGCTTTTCTAACTGGTTCTAGAGTAGAATCCATTAAATCAGAAGTTAATTCTTCAAATTTAGCTCTTGTTAAACTCATTTCTAAGTGAACTGGGCCATCCTCTCCTTGTGAAATAAATGGTAAAGAAATATTAGTAGTACTTACACCACTTAAATCTTTCTTGGCCTTTTCAGCAGCATCTTTAAGTCTTTGCATAGCCATTTTATCTTTAGTTAAATCAATACCTTGTTCTTTCTTAAATTCTTTAGCTAAATAATCAATAATTTTTTCATCAAAGTCATCTCCACCAAGTTTATTATTACCACTTGTAGAAAGCACTTCAAATACACCATCGCCACTATCTA
>CAMNJS010000040.1 GCA_946541645.1 uncultured Bacillota bacterium
CTTATTCATATTATCACACTTTCTTATTCTTTTTAATTATATCAAAATTATATTTTAATTACAATAAATTATAATGAAAAAATGCAAGTAACTTGATTATTTTACCTGCATTTGTTTGCTTGATGACTTCTAAATTTTATATTATTTCATTTCTTTTAATTTGTATAAAATATTTAAAGCTTCTATGGGGGTTATTTCTAGAGGGTTTATTTTTTCTAGTTCTTCTTCTATTTTTGATTTTTGAGGTATAAGTTCATCTAGTGGTAGGGATTCTTGTATTTTTATATCTCGCTTCTTTTCTTTATTTTCATATACTTTTAATATTTCGTCTGACCTTTTTATTAATGAATCTGGAAGGCCGGCTAGTTTGGCAACATGAATTCCGTAGCTTTTATCGACGCTGCCTTCTTTTATTTTATGTAGGAAGACTAGTTTGCCGTCTTCTTCATACGCTGATACGTGAATATTTTTTAAGTGTTTTAAGGTTTTTTCTAAATCTGTAAGTTCGTGGTAGTGGGTTGAGAAAAAGGTTTTTCCTTTTATGTTTTCGTGTATATATTCTATTATTGATTGGGCAAGGGCCATTCCATCAAATGTGGCAGTGCCTCTTCCTAATTCATCAAATAGTATTAAGCTTTTATCGGTAGCGTTTGTGATGGCATTATTGGCTTCCATCATTTCAACCATGAATGTAGATTCACCGCTAACTAAATCGTCTGACGCACCTATTCTTGTATATATGGCATCAAATATCGGTATTTTAGCTTCTTTTGCTGGAACAAAGCATCCTATTTGGGCCATTATAGCAGTTATAGCGACTTGTCTCATGTAAGTTGATTTACCAGCCATATTAGGACCAGTTATTAATAAAATATTGGTGTTTTTATCCATGATTATGTCGTTTGAAACAAATTCACCGGTTATTACTTTTTCGACTACTGGGTGTCTTGAGTCTTTAATATATAGTTCGTTTTCAGTTAGTTCTGGTCTTATATAGTTATTGTTTTCAGTTACGGTGGCAAATGAACATAGAACGTCTATTTCACTTATTGTTTTAGCAATTTTTTGAAGATTTGGAATGTATTTTTTAGCTATATTTCTTATTTCGTTAAACAAGGTATATTCAAGTTCAATTATTTTTTCTTCAGCATTTAAAATTTGGGCTTCTTTTTCTTTTAAAATTGGGCTTATAAATCTTTCGGCATTTACTAGTGTTTGTTTTCTTTCATATCCCCACTGCTCTTTTACCGAAGAAAGATTTCCTTTGCTTATTTCAATATAGTATCCAAATACTCTATTATAGGCAACTTTTAAATTTTTGATGCCTGTTTTTTCTCTTTCTTCTTTTTCAAATCTAGCGATAAAGTCTTTGCCACCTTTTCTTAAGGATTTGAGCTCGTCTAGTTCTTCATTAAATCCTTCTTTTATTAAGTAACCTTCTTTTATACTAACTGGTGGCTCTTCATATATGCCTTTTTCTAGTAATTTATATAATTCTTCTAGTGTTTCTAGGTCTTTATAAAACCCTATTTGGCTTAGTATCTCTTTTATTTGAGGAAGATTTTTTAAGGAGTTTTTTAACTGAAGCATATCTCTTCCATTTGCGTTTCCAAAGGCTATTTTGCCGCTTAGTCTTTCAATATCGTAGACTTCTACTAATAATTTTTCTAAATAACTTTTTAAGATAAATTCTTTTAATAAAACTTCAACCATATCATATCTTTTTTCTATTTCTTCTTTATTTATAAGTGGGTTTAGAATGTATTTTTTTAGTAGTCTAGCTCCACCGGCTGTTTTGGTTTTATCTAAAAGCCATATTAATGAATAATTTCTTTGTTTTTGTCTTAAGGTTTCGGTTAATTCTAAATTTCTTTTGGTATGAATATCCATTTTTAAATAGCTACCTGTTTTTTTAATTTGTAGTTTTTGAAAATGTGATAAATCGCTTTTTTGATTGTGCATAATGTAGGCGATTAAGTGTTTGACTGATTCGGCATATCTATAGTCTTCTATATTTTCATATATATAAGAGTATGAGTCTGTTTTTTCATCTGTTATTGTAACTGGTATATTAAGTTCTTTTTTTAGTACCGAATATATATTTTTGTCAACGTTTGGGGTTATTATTACTTCTTTTATTCCTAAGCTAATTATTTCATTAATTAGTTTTACTTGTGAATGTTCGATTAAAAGAGCATTTATTTCTCCTGTTGATACGTCTGAGTAACATATACCGTAGGAATGCTTAAAATCAGTTATGCTTGCTATATAGTTAAAGTCACTTGCATCTAGGGCGTCTGTGTCCATTACTGTTCCAGAACTTATTATTTGAATGATTCCTCTTTTAACTATTCCTTTGGCATCTTTTGGATCTTCAAGTTGTTCGACTATACCTATTTTATAGCCTTTCTCAATTAGCTTATCGATATATGAGTTTGCAGCGTGAAAAGGAATTCCACACATCGGAACTCTTTCTTCTAATCCGCATGATTTTCCAGTTAAGGTTAACTCTAATTCACGGCTTACTTTTTCAGCGTCATCAAAAAACATTTCGTAGAAGTCTCCTAATCTAAAAAAGATTATTAAATCTTCATTTTCATTTTTGATTTCTAAGTATTGCTTCATCATTGGGGTTATTTTGTTCATGTCGATGTCTTTTCTGTTCATATCATTCACTTCCATAATTCTTAGTTATTATATCATGTTTTGCCTTTTAATTTCAAACGTTAAGTCATTTGGTTAAATATCTTAATGCTTCTTCAAAGGTTTCTACTGGAATTATATCTAAGGTGTAGCCTTTTTCTTTTTTTACTTTTTTTGCTTCTTTATAGTTAGCTTCAGGCACTAAGAAAATGTCAGCTTTTTCTTTTGCGGCTCCCATTATTTTATATTTTATACCACTAATTTCTCCTACATTTCCATCTATATCTATTGTCCCGGTGCCTGCTATTTTTTTGCCACCTGTTAAGTCTATTTTATTGATATTGCTATATATTGTTAGGGCAATCATGAGACCTCCTGATGGACCTGATTCTTCTTGTTTAAAATTAAATTTTATTTTATGATTTGATTTTATTTCAAAATCTTCAGTTATTAAGGCGCCTATTTTAGGCTCACTTTTTACGTCTATTAATGTGGCTTTTTTAATTTTTTCTTTGTTATTTCTTAGTACAGTCAGTTCTACTTTATCTCCAATATTTTTTGACGAAATATATGAAAATAAATAGTTTTTGTTAGGCACATCTTTACCATCTATTTTGATTATTTGATCTTTTACTTTTAAGTTTGTTTGGGCGAGATCATCAATGTAGGTGACAAATGTTTTGTTATTTATTATTTCATAGTTTATATTTGAATGTTTATATGCGGTAAGTTCGGCAATGATATTTGCTTCGTTTAGAAGCATGTGGTTACGATATTCTAAATCTTTTATGCTTTCACTTCCGACAACAGTATCTTTTTCTTTTTCTATGTCCCAGTCTTTCACAAGGCTAGCCCAAATAAAAGTTGGTATTGTAGCGTGCATTTCCGAAACATACGCCATATTTAAGCTTCCTTTTTGTTTAAAATTTTCTTTGGTTATGATTTTTTCTTCAGTATTTATAAGGCCTCCTGGGGATGAAATATAATATGGCAAATGCATGGTTAATAGACAAAATATTATGATATATGTTATTAATGTTTTATAGTCTTCTTTAATAATTTGTTTTATTTTTTCATATATTTTATTAATCATATGTTAGTCCTTTCTAGTTTAGTTTATTAAGATATAGGTGAATTTATGAAGAAACTCAAAAGTGTTTTTATTATGTGTTTTTTATTATTTATCTGTTTTGAGATGCTGACAGATTCAAAAAGTATTTTGGACTCTGTTAGTCTTGCACTTTTGATTTTTAAGGAAAATATATTTCCTTCTTTATTTCCTTTTTTGGTTTTGTCTAGTCTTTTAATCAACTATGGTTTTGCTGAATTTATGGCAAATATTTTTGGCAAAATAATGTACTTTCTTTTTAAAGTTAATGGAGAATGCGCTTTTATCTTTTTCATGAGTATTATATCAGGAAATCCAGCTAATGCCAAATGTATTAGGGAATTTTATTTGGATAAAAAGATTAATAAATATGAAGCTACTAAAATCCTATGTTTTTGTGCTTTCACATCTCCTCTTTTTATTTTGGGTTCTGTTTCGGTTCTTTTAAATAGCAAAAAAGCTGCTTTTTTAATTTTAATATGTCATTATTTAAGTAATGTAATTACTGGTTTACTATTAAGAAATTATCATCCTAGTAAGAAAATAATACAAAGTTTCAGCTTTAAAAAAGCGGTTTTGGCGATGCATAATAAAAGAATTAGTAATAAGGAAAGTTTTGGAATAATTCTTACTAATTCTTTAACTAGTAGTATTAATACTTTAATGCTTATTCTTGGGGTAATAACTGTGTGTTTAGTATTTACGACTATAATTAATAATAATTTAAATTTAAATAGTGTTTTTCAAAGTGTTTTAAATGGTTTTATTGAAATGACTCAAGGTTTAAAGTATATAAGTAAAGAAACACTTTCTTTAAAGTTTAAAAGCATTTTCTCTATTATGCTTTTATCATTTGGTGGTTTTAGCATTCATCTTCAAATAATGAGCATTCTTTCTGATACAGATATTAAGTATTTACCTTTTTTGCTTTCAAGAGTTTTTTGTATGATCGTTGCTGCTAGTTTACTTTATCTTTCTTTTGACTATTTTATATAATAGTATACAGCATTATATTTATAAGGCTTTTTTAAGTTAGGATTTTCTAAAGTAAAGCTAACTTTAATATAACATTCACTATTAGAACAATTTTCACTTATGTCTTTATTTTTAATTGTAACATCAGCTGGTAAATTAAACTTTTGATTATTTACAGTTATATTATCAGTACCTATTACAATTTTACTCTTGGCATTACTTCCGTTGTTTTTTACTGTACTTTTTATATTTTTTGAAATAATGCCAAGTTTTTCTTGAATACTTGTTTTAACTGATGTTTCAATAAATATGTCTTTAACATCTATTAATACTTCGAAAAGGAAAAGACTTATAATCATAGTTAAAGCAAAAGACGAAATTAATTCAACAACTGTAAATCCATTTTTTTTCATTTTCTTTCCCCTTTCTATTATTATGACGCCCTAGTAAAATATCCTGGAGTTCCTGTAGCATCAATTCTAGCATATTCTTTATCTTTGTGATTTGCATCAAATGACGTTCCATTTCCACCTTTTAGTTTTGAGCAACCGTTGAACATGCTTGCAGATTTTGTTACATTATCAACAGTGAATGTATCTGATACATATATTGTTTCAAGATTTGAACAGCCGTTAAACATGCTGTTGGTATCTGTTATATTTTTGGTTTTAAAATTTTTCAAATTTAAAGTTTTTAATGAGCTGCAGCCATCAAACATGGAGAAGAAACCGGATTTGCCATCTTCAACTGTGTCAACTTTGCTGGTGTCAAAACTACTTAAATCTAGATTTGTAAGATTTAGACAGTCCTGAAACATTTGACTCATTTTTGTTACTTTACTTGTATCAAAATTACTTAAATTTAAACTGGTAAGTCCTTCGCATCCATAAAACATATACTGCATATCTGTCACGTTGCTAGTGTTGAAGTTACTAAAATCGAGAGTTTGAAGTCGCCAGCATCTATGAAACATATAGCTCATGTTTGTTACATTTGCAGTGTACAGTTTAGTAAGATCTATGGTGTTTAGGGAGAAACAATCATGAAACATTTGTGACATATTATTAGCTGTAGCAGCATTAGTACCGGCATCTTTTCTCCATCCATCTCCTAAAGTTACAGCCGCTAGGTTGTCGCAACCTCGAAACATCTGGAACATACTGCTTACTTTGCTTGTGATAAAGTTGCTTAAATCTAGGTTGGTGAGGCCGTTACATTCATAAAACATATTCTGCATATCCGTCACATTACTTGTATCAAAATTACTTAAGTTTAAACTTTCTAGGGCCCAGCAGTTAGCAAACATATGACTCATGTTTGTTATAATAGGTTCTTTATTTTCTCCCTCTCCAG
>CAMNJS010000041.1 GCA_946541645.1 uncultured Bacillota bacterium
ATCGTTCCACCCAATTCTTTTATCGTCTTTCTTATTTTACTGCCAACTTTGTAATGAACTTCATTAGCGTTATTTTCGCCAGTTATATTATCCTTTTTTAATTTTGCTTCTGTATGGACTATGCGAAATAAATTATCAGCAAGTTCTTCGCTACCCATATTGTCTAAGATATCTTCTCTATATCTTAATCCTTTTCTTTTAGCTATATCATCAGCAGTTTCTCCATTATATAAGCCCTTATATCCACTATTATGAAATTTATCAAAGTTTTTAACTCCTGCTTTTTTAGCAGTTAGGTTTAAAGAATAATTTCCCTTTCTAGTTAAATTTCTTTGATATAGTCTTTTTTCATCTTCTGAAAGCAAACTGTATTCTTTTTCAGAAAGTTCTTGCTTTCTTGTTTGAACGGCAAAGTATGTCTGGCCTAAAGCAACAACTTTTTTTGAAGAATCAGCATTTTGTACAATAAGATAGCAAGCATATCTTGATAGATGATAATCTATAACATTTTGAATATTTCCGTTACCGCCAATTATCGGTTTCCTAAACTCAGGAAAGTGTTCTAAAACCTTATTATTGCTGGTTTTGCAAGCAATCATAGCTCTTTTAATAACTTTATGAAAATTTTCCCATTTGCTATATTCAAGTAATGGCATCAATTCTCTTGCTTCCCAATATTCATTACCATTTTCATCAATGTGTTTGATACTATCAAATATACTATTATTAATATCTAGTGCATCCATAATTAATCCTCTTTTATTTTTGTAATAGATAAAGTATAACCAAATGGTTCTAATATTTTGATAAGTGTGTTTATTTGTGGGTGTTTCTTTTGATTCTCAATTACAGCTATCATTTCTCTAATTATGCCACATTCGTCGGCCATTTTTTGCTGGCTAAGTCCCAGTTCGTGTCTTAATTTTATAAAGTCACATATTAGATTATATTCTAAATCAATTAACTTTTTTTCAGTGCCCATGTTTTTTACCTCCATATTAATTGGAGCTCAAAGGTTACTAGTAGTAAATAGATTACTTTAACTTTTAGTAAAAAAAGAAGATTATTATTAATCTTCCTTCTTTTCTAGTTTAACTAAAACTTCTCTTGGCTTGGAACCATTAGATGGGCCGATTATGCCTCTTTCTTCAAGTAAATCGATGCATCTTGCGGCTCTATTATAGCCTAGTCTAAATCTTCTTTGTAAAAGTGAAGCGCTTGCTTTACCTTGGGTTATAACGAATTCTCTAATTTCGTTATATAATGGTTCTTCATGGTCGTCACTACTGTCAAGCATGGTAGTAGCTCCTTTGTCATCTTCTGATAAAGTTAATGATTTATCATACATGGCTTTTTGCTGAGAAATGGTGTAATCTACTACTTTCTTTATTTCCTCATCGCTAATAAATGTTCCTTGAACTCTTAGTGGGGTGTTTTCTCCTTGTGGCAAGAATAGCATATCACCTTTCCCAAGTAATTTTTCGGCACCGCTCATATCTAAAATTGTTCTCGAATCAATACTACTTGATACGGCAAATGAAATTCTTGATGGGATGTTTGCTTTAACAACTCCAGTGATGACGTCGGTACTTGGCCTTTGAGTAGCTACTATTAGGTGTATTCCGGCAGCTCTTGCCATTTGGGTTATTCTCATTATTGAATCTTCAACTTCTTTGGCAGCAACTAACATTAGGTCAGCAAGTTCGTCTATTATGACGACTATATATGGTAATTTTTGAATTTGTTCGTCTTCTGCTAATTTTTCGTTTTTCTTTTCAACGTAAGCGTTATATCCAGCAATATTTTTAGTTCCGCTTCCTTCAAATAAGTCATATCTATCTTCCATTATTTTAACTATTTTTTGAAGAACGATATTAGCTTTTTTTGGATCTGTAACTACTGGTGTTAGTAAATGAGGTACGCCGTTATACATTGAAAGTTCAACTTTTTTAGGGTCTACTAAAACTAGTTTTACTTCATCTGGTTTTGTTCTCATTAGTATTGAAGTAATCATACTATTTATACATACTGATTTACCTGATCCTGTAGATCCGGCGACTAGTAAATGTGGTGTTTTATCTATTTCACAGAAAATAGACTCACCCATTATGCTTTTGCCTAAGGTAACTAGAAGTTTGCTATTTTCTTTATCTTTAGGAACTGCGGCTAATATTTCTCTTACAGAAACTGGAGTTACTGTCTTATTAGGTAGTTCAATTCCAACTGTTTTTTTACCAGGAATTGGGGCTTGTATTCTGACATCTTTAGCTCCTAAGTCTAGAGCTATTTCTTTGTTTAAGGCGGTTATTTTTGAAAGCCTTGTGCCTGATTTTACTTCTAGTTCGTACTGGGTTACTGATGGTCCAATGTGAGCTGTTGCAACTTTTACTTCGACGCCAAAGTCTCTTGTGACTTTTTCAATTGCGGCGGCATTTTGATTAATAGCTTCTTTGTTTACTTTTGTCGCAGCTGCTTTGTTTGCGGATGGTTTATTTAATAAGTCAATTGGAGGTTTTTGATATCCTTTGGTATCCATATATTCTTCTTCCGTTTTTTCTTCTTTTGGCTTACTTGGTTCAAGCTCATCCATTGAAGATATAATTAATTTATTGCTTCCCTCTTCTTCGTATTTTTCTTCTGCTTCATCTATAGCTTCTTTTATTTTTACACTGTGCTTAGCGTCTTTTATGTTGTCTACTTTATTTCGCATGTATGTAACAACATCATAAATTGATATTCCTGTAAACATAATGGTGCCACATATTATTAGGGCGATGCAAACAACTTCTGTTCCTTCAATAGTAAGTAGTTTGTAGCCTATAACTGAAAACACCGCGCCAATCATGCCTCCACCTTGAATAGCTTCTGTGTGTTTAACAAATCCCATTAAATTATTTATCGTTTCTGTAAATATTTTGCCTGCTTCTACTCCTTTACTTGCAAACTGTTTTATGTACTCGTTGTGTGATAAGGTTAATATTCCAATAAATAATATATAAAGGCCGACTAAATTTGATGTAAAAAAATCTGGATATTCCCTTTTTATTATCATATATATCCCGGCTATTCCAACGCCAACTAAAGGTACTATATACCAGCTTCCAGCAATGAATCCAGCAAAGCCTTTAAAAATATCAGCAGCTATTCCAAATGGGCAGCAGCCTATTATGGCAATTAGTAATAATAAAATTCCTTTTAATTCGATCATATATGTAGAATCTTTTTTTGTCTGTTTTCTTCTTTTCCTTTTGGCCATATTATCACTCCGTTATTTTAATTATAACATCATTTATTTTAAAGTAAAAGTTTGATTGGCATAATTTAACATTTTTATACATAAAAACCAATACTATTTTAGCTTATTATAAATGTAGTATTGGTTAGAAGTTATTTAAATAACAATAGTTAATAGATATATCTATGGTTTAGATTTTTTTAAGGCTATAATATCTTCTTTATTAATACCAGTTATTTTTGAAATAAACTCAATATAAAGATTTTCTTCAAGCATTTTTTTAGCTACATGTTCAATCCCTTGTTCAATTCCTTGAGATAATCCTTCAGCAATGCTTTCTTCTCTTATTTCAGCTCTTTCAAAGTCTCTAGCAAGTTCATCCAGTCTATCTTCATCATATAAACTAACATATTTAGTATCCATATTTAGTTTTACTATATTTTTTTACCATATTTTCTAACTTCTTATCCCCTTTTGCCAGTCTAAATAATTCTTTCCTACTTTTTTCTTTCATGATTAATAATATTTTTTCAAATCTCGTAAGTTTTTCTATATTATATCGCTTTTTATCTAAAATTGAAAGATTTACTTTGTATTTTTGAAAACTTATTTCATCCATATCCATTTGTCCTTCTTCATCTTTCATCATTATTCTTGATATTAATTTATTTGTATAACTTCTTTTTACATCAAAGTTTATTTGATATATTTGTCCTACTTCTTCTTTCTTTTTGGATATTAATATACTATTTACTATTAAACTATGATAATGGATGCATTTCTAAATCTATTATATACTGTATTTTCTGCATTCATCTCTAAACTTATTACATTATTTCCAATATCTACTATTAAATCTGATGTATTATCTTTATGCGTTATATTTTGTTTTCTTATATATGAATCTCTATATTCTAAATTTTCATATACATAATTTTCATTTAGTCCTGTTACTTCACTTATTATATATGAAAGCACGCCTTTCATTTCTTCATTTCTAAATAGACTTTTAAATATGGGATCTGATATTGCTGGTATTACTTCCCCTTTTTTATTTAACTCTTTTATTATTTTTTCTACATTGCTTTTATCTACTCTTAGTGCATTCATTTTTTTCTCCTTTCTTAAAGGATATTTTTCTATAAATTATCCTCTATATTATATATACTGGAGAAAATTATAATTTCCTTTTTTTATTTTAAAAAAACCAATACTAAATCATAGCATTAGTTTCTTAAATTAAAACCAGCACACGTATAGAGCATTTTGGGATATGTGCTGGCAAGGGGTTCATAAACCCCAGTAAGAGAACTATTTATAATAATTCTCTTCTTTGGAGTCTACGAAGCTAATCTGTTATTTCTTTAGATACTACTTCCTTATATTCACCTTGGGCTTGGGCATTTATCATTTTTGTTTCACCTTTTTTTAATCCTTCTGGAATATAAGCTATTAAAGTAACTACTTCATTATTTCCTTTGTCTTTTAGTTTTATACTATAACTTTCTTTTTCAATATCACTTTCTGATATATTAGTTACATCACATATGAAAGTAGTATATCCATCTTCAGTTGTCATGGAAATATTTGAAAATTTTACTCCTTTATATTCTTCATCTTTTACTATTTCAAGATTGTCATGAATATAAAGTCCATTATCTCCCATAGCTATTTTATTATTATGGTTTTTTATTATTAGGAATAATATAATTAATACTATTATTAATATTATGCCTATTATTATTTTTTGATTTATTTTTTCTTTTATTTTTTTCATATATTATTCCTTTCTATGAAAC
>CAMNJS010000042.1 GCA_946541645.1 uncultured Bacillota bacterium
TTCCAATTAGGATAAATAGATTTTAAATATTCTTCTACTATTTTTAGCATTTCTTTACGGTAATTTTTGTTCCCATTGTCCATTAAATGATGATGATATCTACAAGACCATATTCCATTTTCAGGTATACCTAGCCCTAACTTTGATTTAGGTATAAAGTGAGCTACATCATGTATAACAAAATCTAATTTGTTAGGGTTATATTCTTCCATGTGATAACCTTTTTGACAGAATATACACATCTTATCGCGTTCAAATATTAATCGTTGTGTGGCTTTATCGAATTGTAAATGTCTAGTTGTTTTTAACATTGCTCCACTCTCTTTGAAGCTGCCCCTCAAGTACTCTAATTCTTAATTTAAGAGTGTTTATATATTCTTGAGTAGTTTTATACATAGTTTCTGATATATCACGTTTTAAACGTTTTTTAGCTACTTCCGGTATACCATATATTATTTGATTTATAAGTGTAACAGCCATATTTTTATCTTCACGCAACCTCAATGCTTCTTGCCTTAAAGTTATTTTATAATCACTTTCTGCTTCAGCTAATTCTTTACCATAATTTGCCATCTGTTTTATTGAAGTATTTAATTTGGCTGTTAAGTCTTGTAATTCGTTAAATAAATCCATTTAATCACCCCATTTAACATCAGTTACACCTAAATAATCTAATAAATCCGAATAACAATCATTACATAAGCTACATAGTTTTTTACTTCGTTGCCCTTGACGGTTATATATACTTACATTTATTGTCTTCCTATCTGCGTATCCCACTATAGCACCACATCTTGTACATGGTGGTGTTCTAAAATTAGCTGTATGTATTAATCGTTCTAATATCTCGGCTTTTTCTTTGTCGCTTTTATTTTTTAGCCAGTACTCCATCTATATCACTCCAAAAAATTACTATCAATATCTATTTGTTCTCCAAATTGTTCAAAAGGGTCTTTTTCACTACTGAAATCACTTTTTTGTGTATCTTTTTCTACATTTTTATCATTTCGTGCATATTTTTGCGTGTTTCGTGCATTTTTAGATTGTAAAAAATCTAAATCCTCTACAATTACATCTGTCGTATATCTTTTACTTCCATCTTTAGCTGTATAACTTCCAGTTTGAATCTTTCCAGTAATACCTAACATATCACCTTTTTCGATATAATTAGCTATCATTTCAGCTCTTTTATTAAATGCCACACAGTTTATAAAATCTGATTCATATTCACCATTTGCGTTTTTATAATTACGATTTATAGCTATTGTAAATTTTGTTACATCAACTAGACCATTACTTCTTAATTCGGGCTTACCTGTAACTCTCCCTGTCAAACACACCCTATTCATCATCATGCTCCTTAACAATTTCTACATCGTATCCTAATTTTTCACATATCTCTTTCACCGTCATTTTTTTAAGTTCTCCTGGTTTTTCTTCCCATTTGCAAATAATTAAGCCATGTTTCCAAAACCAATTCCATCTTGTCGGAATAACATTTTTATTTATATAACTTTCTGTTATTTTTATATTTGTTTTTTCTTCAAAACTGTTTATTTCCTTATCAACATCTATGTGCTTATCACTAAAATATATATACGCTCCTACTAAGTTTGCTCCTACTAAGTTTGCCCTTCTTAAGTTTGCTCCTCTTAAGTTTGCTCCTACTAAGTTCGCTCCTACTAAGTTTGCCCCTCTCAAGTTTGTTCCTGCTAAGTCTGCTCCTTTTAAGTCTACTCCTTCTAAGTCTGCTTCTTCTAAGTCTGTTCCTTCTAAGTCTGCTCCTACTAAGCGTGCTCCTACTAAGTTTGCCCCTCTTAAGTTTGCCCATCTTAAGTTTGCTCCTTCTAAGTATGCTCCTTCTAAGTATGCTCCTGCTAAGTCTGCTCCTTGGCTTACTGCTTCAATAACGGTATCTCTTAATGTGTTATTTTCTTTCTCATATTTGAATAATACAGTTTCAGCAAATCTTTTTTTAATTTCTACTTTTTCGTTCATTTTAATCCTCCATTTTTAATTTTGTTCATTTAATTTTGTTTTTAGTTTTTTTATAGCGTCTTTCATCTGTTCAATTGTCATTTGTGAGTCGCTTTCGACATTATAATGTTTATACATATTTTCCCTATCAATCCCAGTTTCATTAAATAATCTATTAAGTTCGCCTAACAACTTTAACGATTCTTGTTGTTCACTTTCTGATAACGCTTTTTCACCAGTTAATAGTTCAATACATTTTTTGATATAATCATCATTACCATTAAGCAAGTAATTTTTATACCACTCATCTTTAATAACTTCGGTTAACAATTCTCCTTGATACTTACCAAATCCGATAACGTATTTTTCTGCCTCTTCTAATGTTGGTTCATTTACAGTGTTTAGACTTTGTGCGTCATCATCTTCAGTAGCTAGTCCAAACGCCATAAGTAGACTATAACGTCTTGCATAAGTTAAAGCTGACCCTTGTTTTTGAGCTGGGTTGTCCGTTCCAAATAAAGTTGCGTCTACAACTTTACTACCTTGTAGCCATTCTTCCTCCCACTTATCGTCAAAACATCTTTTTGTCATAACGTAATCGTCATTTTCAATTCTTTTGATTTGTTGTATATATTTAGCGTTAATGCCTTCTAAATATTCATGTATTTGTGCTATATCAACATATTGATACGAATATTTTTTACCGTTTTTTGTTGGTATATCAGCCTTTTTATTCTTCTTTACTGTATTTTTTACTTCCTTTTCCATCTTTCAATCCTCTTTTCTTTTTTTTATTTACCTCCCATGATATAATGATGTCGAAAGGAGGTATTTATGAAATTTGACTTTACTATTACCATCGCCGTTATTCTCGCTTTATCTGCTATTATTTCTCCAATAATAGTTTCCATAATAAATAATCATTATCAACTTAAACTCAAAAGATTTGAAAATTATGAACTATCTAAAGTTAAAGCTTTAGAAACTTTTACTCAGTACTCGGGAAATTATATAGCATCATGTACTGATAGTTCATACATTAATTTCATGAATTCTTTATACGGATTATTGCCTTATTTTAAAATTTCAAATAACGATTTAAATAAATTCAATAAAATTACGAATAAATCCGATGTTTCTTCGAATATTCAAAATTTAACCGTCAAATTGTCAGAACAAATAAAGCCCATGCACCAATTATCAGTAAAGAATAAAATCCGTAAGCCAAAGTCGATAGCCAAGAATTAGTAGTTTTTTTTGTATAACAAATCCCTATTATCGTTGCGATTATTAATATAATCAGTCCTATTATCATTTTTAATTTTCCCTTCCTAAAATGTATTTTTTGTAGTGAGTAGCCTCACCATACCGGTTACGATAACCTACCCATTCATCTTTAATCGTATAATCTTTTCTTAGTTGTCTAATGTACTCTGATAGTCTAGTACAACCGTATTCTTGTATTGCTTCCCACGTTGTTATTGAGCCATAATCAATTAGATGTCTTAGTATTCTGTTTCGCACTTTTTCTCTTTTTTGGCTTAGATAGCTTAGTTAGTTCTTTTTCTAATTCGGTTACTTTTTCTTTTGCTAAAGCCAATTCCTTTTTAATTTCTTTACGGTCGTTATAGACTAATGCATATTTTTCTTTGTAGTCTAAATATCTATCAAAAGCTTTCCCTTTGTCTTCTAAAAGTTCAATATACTTTTTGTTTAAAATATTAAATTCGTTTTCTAGGCTATTTAATTCATTTTCTAAAGTCATAATTTTGTGGTCTTTAATACCACTTTCTCTAAGTTCTTTTAAATCATCTACTACACTTTTAAATTTTTTCATTTTTTTAATCCTTTCTAAATTTCATCTATATGCTTTTAATAATTTTTCCATTTTTTCAATTTCTTCATCAGTTGCTCTTTCTTCTTCGATTTCTTTATTAAACCATTTGGGTAACTCTTTAGTCCTTTCTTTGGGTAACTCTTTAGTCGTTTCTTTGAGTGGATAAAAATCTTTCCATGCTCCATTAATAGCCCTTGATATAATCTCAATCATATCTTCATCTGTTTTTGAATATTCAGTTAATTTTTTTATCAGTCTTTTAATTACTGATTCTGTCATGGTATATTTATTCTTAATTCTTAAATCTAAATATTCTTCTAATAAATCTTTTATAGTATCTTTAAACTTAAAATTTAAAACATAAAACTTAAAACTTAAAATACTTGTTTTGTTACCCTCTTTGATTTCAATTTGATTTTCATTTGATTTCAATTTGATTTCAATTTGATTTTTTGTAGTTTTCCCTTTTTTTGCATTGCTAGATTTGTTTTTACTCTTGTCGATTTGATGCTTAAGTGTGTTAAAAATTGCGTTGTTATGACCATCAAGTTTAGGTATTGTATCTTTAAAAACATAATCTAAAATTGATGTTGCTAACACTCTTTTATCTTCTAAAGGTAGTGTATCTATTAAGTAAAAATAATCTCTATAAAATGTAAAACTATTAACCTCATTCATTTAACCACCGTCATTTCTATTCATCGTTTCTACAACTTTCACATATCATCTCTTCTACTTGTCCTATGTCCCATTTATGAAACACCATTTCATCTCGTTCATTTACTTCACCACATATAGGACATATATCCACTTCTTCAAGATATTCTTCAAAATTGTATGCTAGTCTATAACTAGCTGTTTTAATTAAATATGCCCCTACGGTTTCATATAATATATCTGCGTCATTTAATTCATATAATTCTTTTAAACTCATATTAACCTAACCTTTCTACACAATGGTTTTTGTCATAACCAGCTTTTATGCACTTTTCTAGGTTGTTGTTAAAACTTATTTCTGTTATTACTATTAGTGATATTAATAAGACTATAAAAGTTATAAGTCCCAGTATTATAAGTCTGTTAGTTTTCTTCATCATTCTTTTTCTTTCTTCTACATAGCTTTCATATGCAATGATATG
>CAMNJS010000043.1 GCA_946541645.1 uncultured Bacillota bacterium
GCCCCAAAATATGATTTCTAATCTTCTTTATACCATCTAAAAAATTGCTATAATTTGTAGAACATATTTTGCCACGTGATAATATTGATAACGAAGAATTAAAAGTATCCATTAAGGAATCTTTATATGTGATATCTAATCCTCTATAAATAATTTCATTTTTTACAACATTCAAGTAATTATCCCTAATTTCATTAAAATTAAAACTATTCCTAAATAAAGTGGCTATATCATAGAATTGTTTTATAACTTCAAGCCTTTTATCATTTGAAAAATCATCATTGTAAAATCTAATACCTGTTGTTTCTGGTGCAAAAGCCGTAAGTTTATCACCAAGTATTGCTTCTACAGTAGGACACTTTACATAAACAGGGTCATCATCACATAATAATAAACTATTTTTTACCTCTTTATTAATAATATTTTTATATACATCATCTTCAAATAATACATCCAATAAAATTATTACTTCACCATTATTAGAATAAATAGATTCATAAACAAATCTATAATGTTTTTTTGAAATATTATTATTCGTTTTTCTAATGCTTTCTGAAACCGACTTAAATGGGTAAATAACTGATGCTTCTTTTATATATTTATCTATGTCATAGTCGACAGGAACAATAATATCACAGTCAGTTGATAATCTATTAACTTCGTTTAGTAAAAGCATCAAACTTGACCCACCTTTGAAAATGAAATTACACCCGGTTTTTACCAGAGCCTCAACCAAACCAATGGCAACTATCGCCCTCTCTAATATAATAGGATCACATTTCTTATTTTTAATTATTTCTTCTATATGTTTTTTAGTAAATGTTTCTTTTAAAATCATAAATATTCGGCATCTCCTATTTTATGTTTTTCCAAATATTCCTTAAATTCTTTATAAATATGTCTTCTTTTCGCATATGCGAATAATGTCTTATAATTTACTGAATAAATATCAAATATTTGTTCATATATACCTATTCTTTCGTTACTTTCATAAAAACAATTAACAATTTTATCCGAAAAAATATCAACAATAATTTTTTCTATTTTAGGTGTATTTTCTTTATGGTTAATTGGTGCTTTACTAATAAGTGGTTTTAATAAGATTGTATCATTAGTTGAATAATTATATATCTCATTTTTGCTTGGGTTAATTAATATATTAAACTTGTCTTTTAAATGCTCAAAAATAAATTCTAAATAATCTTTTTCAACCTCTAATATTACTATGGAAGAATTAATTAAATGATTTAGCCATTCATTCAATATAGAAATGTTCCATATCACAAAATCAATATCATAATTATTATTAATTTCATTAACTATATCAATATTTGCAATACTTTTTTTTATTGAAAAAATTTTTTTAGAACCAAATTTATAAATGTTTGATGATAATTTATATATTTCTTTTTTACCAATCATTCGATTTATTTCATTAATACAAGCTCTTGTCGTAGTGTAACATTTTTCTTTTTTAATAATATTACACAAATCATCAAAAGTAATAATACTATTATCCATAAATACCACCACCATTCTGAGTATAGTATATAATAAAAAACAATTAACATCAATTCATTTTTTCCACTTTTCTAAAATAGTGGAATTTTTGAACGCAAAATCAATTATAGATTTTTCATTTTTTAATTAATATCTAATTATTGAACAACGAAACCATTTTAGACAAAATAAAAAGCAGGGGTGAAGTCCTGCTTTCCATATTTCTTTGCAATTATAATAATCAAACAATTAACGCTTAGATAAGTTAACTAATCGTAAAAATGGCTCTATTAAGCCATTTACTACTTTTGCTCACGCTATTATGCATCAATTATCTTCAAAATCATCATATTCTATTTCATCTAAAGTGTTAAATAGTCCATCAGGAACAACATCTTCTCCACCATTAAGCCTCTGCCCTAAAACCTTATTATCTTTTACAAAAACAAGCATAACAAAAGGATCATTACGTCTATTTACTTTACCACTAATATCTACAAATATGCCTTTTAGGTATTTTAAATAGGGACTTTTATCTCCATCTAGAGAATAATGTGGATATTTTTCCTCAAACTCTTTTATTGTAATTTCTTGAAATTTATATTTGTCCATTAATACTTTTTTAATTCGACAAAGTTTTTTATCATTCTTAACTACTCCTCCATATGTGAAATATATTTTTATCTATACCATCCAAAATAAACTTTATAATTCCATCCTTATAAACAAATAGTCCCGTATTTATAATTAAAGATAGAAATCAATACTGTGGAGAAAATAGAATCATTATAAATACTATTATAATAAAAGCTATAATAGATATAATAAATGTTAATATTTGGACATACATATAGCGATCAAAATCTTTAACTAAATGTCCTACTCCATATGTTATGGAAATCAACGGAATTAACAATACTATAAAGAACAAAACACCAAAAAAAATCGAATTGCCACCTTTAATAACTAAAGCATAAAAAGGGCTCTCCCATTCATCAAACCTTGTTATAACTTCTTCTCCAGTTTCGGAATTTACTCCTGGAAGATAATAGTAATTATCATACCATGGTATAAAGAATAGTGCGACAATCGCAATTGCTAAAAATATTATTATTATAGTTATTATTTTCTTTTTCATAACCATCACCATATTTATTTAAATACATATTTCCTTTTCCTTGACCAATTACCGGTTCTATCTAACAAATAATTAATGTAATTTATTCTGACGCGCTCCCCATACCATAAGAGGCTTTCTTCTCATAATATCACCTTATTTATAGAGCAATTTACACCTTTTTGCAGGTTTATTATAACACCAATTTACACCTTTTTGCATTTTTAGCAAAATAAAAAGCAGGGCGAGAAGTCCTGCTTAATATCTTTTTCTTTGCAATTATAATAATCAAACAATTAACGCTTAGATAGTCATGGTTTTGAAAATATTGGCTTATCCAAGCCATTTTTTTAATGCATCGACCACCTTTCGACCACCTAAAATAAGTTATTTTAGTGTCATGAGGATGATAAACATGAGACTATCGGTCTAAAATAGCAATACGTACCACTTACGAACAGTTAATGCAATCAAACAAGAATATCGTATTGCAAATATTATTCGCCTAATTAACTATATAACATTTAGCTTAACCATCTTTTTAATAGGAATGTTAAGAAATATGGAAATGTATAAAACTTACCATTGTACCCAATATTCTTATTTGCAAGCTTTATACCATAACGAATATCTACATATTTATCCTTTCCTATTAAATTGTTTAAGGATACTGTAGCTCCATCATTCGATTTAACTTCAACAGGTATTAAAGAATTAATATCTCTCACAAAGAAATCCATTTCAAGGTGTCCTTTTTCATCTTTATAGAAAAATAATTCATAACCTGCTTTAACCAGCATATCTCCTACAATGTTTTCAAATATTGCGCCTTTACAAGTATTCATATTTTTATTATTCCTTAAATCTAGTTGAGCTTCATCATCTAATGCCCCAATCAATAATCCTGTATCCATAAAATATAATCTAAAATTATCAGGATTATAGTGACCTTTTAATGGCAAAGACGGCTCTTCTAAGCAATAACTTATATTTATTATTCCTGAATTCTTTAGCCAATCCACAACACCAACATATTGATTTGATCTTGCATTCTTCTCAACTTTTGTTATAAAAAACTTTTTATTTTCGTTTGATAAAAATACAGGAATTTTTCTATAAACATTCAATATCTTAGTTTTGTCTAAACCAACAGCGTATTTAGTAATATCTTCTTCATAATCTCTTATTATTTGTCTTTGGGCATCTAATATACCTGAAAAATTATTTTGTTCAACATACTGTTTTACAATTTCAGGCATTCCACCAACAATAATGTAGTCTCTAAATAATTCACTAAGTTTATCAAACATAACAGTTGGTAAAGGTTTTACTTCTTTCATGTATTTAAAAATATCATCTACTTGTTCATAGCTATATCCTTTAGCCCATAGGAATTCTTCAAAGTCCATTGATTTCATATCATAATCTTCTTTATTTCCAACAGCATTAGATTCAATTTCTTGATAATTAATTCCCATAAGAGAACCAGAACAAATAACATCAAATCTACCATCATTTTTAAAATTCTTTAATGATGTAGCAGCCTTAGGAACAATTTGAATTTCATCAAAAAAAATTAAAGTGTTTTTTTCTTCAAATTTATACTTAGGATTAATAAAAGAAATATTCTTTATTATTTTTTCCACTTCATATCCATTATCAAAGATTGATCGATATTCATCTTGAAGAACAAAATTTATATTAATAAAATTTTTATAATTCTTTTCAGCAAATTTTTCTACCGCTTTAGTTTTACCAATTTGTCTAGCGCCACGTATAATAAGTGGTTTTTTATTTGTTTTATTTTTCCATTCTTCTAAATAGATATCAACTTTTCTTTTTAGCCATCTGCCATCTTCCATTTTATCACCACCGAATAAGTTTATAACTATATATTACATTTTCCCAACATATTTTTCAACTATTTTTTACATTTTCCCTATATTTTTGTTCTTATATAGCAACATTTTCCCGTTTTTCTTAAAAATAAAAAGCAGGGTGAGAAGTCCTGCTTTCCATATTTCTTTGCAATTATAATAATCAAACAATTAACGCTTAGAAAAGTTAACTAATCGTAATTATGGCTTAGTTAAGCCATTTTTTTATCTCTCCGGACACCTTCCGGACACCAAAAAACAGCCATTTTATGCATTTTTTTGAATGTCATGAGCTTTTTTAGACCGGATTTAAAAAAGTTAACTTATAATTTTTGGCTTAGCTAAGCCATTTACTACTTTTGCCCACACTATTATGTAAGAGAGAATTATGGTGCACGTCTTGCTTTTTT
>CAMNJS010000044.1 GCA_946541645.1 uncultured Bacillota bacterium
AAAAAAAATCAATTTTGGCGGACACTCTGGTGAAAAAAAATTAAGTAAAAATATTATAATTAATATGCTCGAAATAAGAATATCATAAAAAAAATAAATTAAATAATGAAAAAAAAAGTTATTCTAAAATAAAACTTTCATAAAAAGAAAATTTTATAATATTAGTTATTTTTTAGACTTTGACGAACTCCTTTAGTAACTTTTTTAACTTGACGAGCAGCTTCAAAAAATTCTAAACGTTCTGTTTTATCCATTTTTACAGGAATAATATCTTGAATTCCATTTTTACAAAGAATCACAGGAACACCCAATGAAACATCATAAACTCCTTCAACTTCACCTTCTAAATAGGTACTAACAGTCAATATTTTTCTAGAATCATTTATAATAGTTATTATTAAATTTGATATAGCATAAGATGGACCATACTGCGTAGCACCTTTTCTACTAATAATTGTTGCTCCTGCATTTTTAAGTTGATTAACCAAATTACTTATATCCAAATCAGAACTTTCTACAAAATATTTTAGTAACAATCCACCAATAGTAGTAGAACTCAATAATGGAACCATATGATCACCATGTTCACCAATTACCCTAGTATGAATTTCACCACTATTTATATGAAAATGTCTGGCCAAAATTGTTTTAAGTCTTAAAGAATCTAAATGGTTACCCAAACCAATAACTCTTTTTTTATCAAATCCTGAAGCTTCAAGAGCAACTGTAGTCATAACATCAACAGGATTAGTTACTATTAATATAACAGAATCTGGGGCGTATTTAGCCACAGCTTCAGCATATTCTTTAACTATTTTTGCATTAGGAATAGCTAAATCTAATCTAGACATACCTTTTTTTCGAGGTATACCTGATGTTATTAAAACAACTGAAGAAAATGCTATCTCAGAAATATCTGAAGTAGCTGTTAAAGTTATATCAACATCATCTGCTGAGAGAGCATCGTACATGTCCAATACTTCACCTTGAACTTTTTCATGACTGGAAGGTCTGGAATACATTACAATCTCATCAATAATATCTTCTTTAGCTAAAGAAAATGCAACATTAGTACCAATTGTTCCAGATGCTCCTAAAATACTAACTTTTACCATGTGTAACCTCCTTTATTGTGTTTATAAAAATAACATAGCTATATTAATATTTATTATAATTAATAGAAATACTTAATCATTTAATAATAAAGTCATTGACAAAGTATTATTTTAATAGAAAATATTTTACTAACTAATAATAGTTAATAATCTTTTTCTTATTCTAAAAATTGTATATGAACATTTTTTTGTTAAAACAAAGAAAATATTTAATAAATAAATTGAAAAAAAGTTAAAAAAAAAAGATTATAAAAAAATAAATCATTTTGATTAGAAAAATCAACATTAAAACTATTCCATTTTTTCAAGGAAAGTAATTGCATTAGCTTTAGCAAAACCATTAGTATCTGTTCGAACAACTTCTTTTAATGCTTCTTTAGCTTTTTCTCCACCAATAGCTCCTAAACCAAATACACTTCCTGATCTAACAAAACTTTCTTCATCCTTAGATGCCTTAATTAAAACATCCAAAGTTCTAGGACTAGCAATTTTACTTAAAGCCCATATAGCTCCTCCACGTGCTCTCCAATTAGGATCATTAGCTGCTTCAATCAATTTATCAATTGCATCTTCACCATATTCTGCTAATGCAGTACTTGAATGACGTCTTACCCATTTGTTTTTATCACTTAATAATTTAATGAAAACATCAATAGAACTAGGATCTTTTACTCCTACCATAATTGCAATAAGACTTAACTTAATATTTTTATGATAATATTCTTTTAAAACTTCTTCATGAACAATATCTAAATGTTCTGGCATGTTAGAAGCTATGACATTTTCGGCTTCCAACCTTACAAAATCATCCAAATCATTTAAATCTTTAATAGAATTTTTTACATCTTCAGCTGTTATTATAATCACTTCCTTCATATACACTATACTACAATGAAATTTATTAGCACATTTCATATATATTTTTTTAGTTAAATTGAGTTTGTAGAAATCCTATTATTATTTAGTCAAAGTATTACTTATATTAATAATTTAAAAATATAGATAACAACTAAATTTAAGTTATATAAACTATGAAGATACATAAATGCAACAAAAAAACATAAAACAAAAAGGACAAAAACAATACCATAAACAATAATACCTCCTAAATAATTAACATATTATCTAGGACAAGTAAAACATAATCTGCAAAGATTCAAAATAAATAGGTAGTTTTATTAATATATATGAAACTATTATATTGTAAGAAAAATATTTAAAAAAATATAAAAAGGAGAAAAATATTTTGTATAAAATAACTGTTATACCCGGAGATGGAATAGGTAAAGAAGTAATGAAACCAACTCTGGAAATATTAGAAACAACAAATGTTCCTTTTGATTTCATAAATAAAGAAGCTGGAAAAAATTGTTATGATAAATATAAAACAAATTTACCCATAGATACTATCGAATCTTGTAAAGATAGTGATGCAACATTATTTGGTGCAGTTACATCAATTCCCGAACAAAAAAGTGCTATAGTTACTTTACGTAAAGAATTAGATTTGTATATAAATCAACGACCAATAACATCTTATTCAAATCCTGATATAAATTTTACAATTATCCGTGAGAATTCAGAAGGATTATATTCTCATTTAGAAGAAGGAAATGATTCTGAAGTAATAGCATTAAGAAAAATTACGAATAAAGGATGTGAACGCATAATTAATTATGCTTTTAACTATGCTAAAAAAACAAATAGAAAAAAAGTAACTGCTGTGCATAAAGCAAATGTATTACCACTTACTGATGGAATATTCAAGAATAAATTTTATGAAATTGCTAAAAATAATAACGGAATTATTGCTGATGATTATTACATAGATGCTACTGCAATGTATTTAATAACAAATCCTCAAAAATTTGATGTGATTGTTACAACAAATTTATTTGGAGATATATTATCTGATGAAGGAGGAGGACTTTTAGGTACTTTAGGACTTATACCATCAGCCAATATTGGTGATAAAACAGGATTATTCGAACCAGTCCATGGTTCAGCCCCTGATATTGCTGGTTTAAATAAAGCTAACCCTATAGCAATGATATTATCAAGTTGTTTAATGTTAGAATTTATTAATAAACAAAAAGAAGCTGATAAAATCTATGAAGCAGTTACTAAAGTTATTAAAGAAAATAAAATAAAAACTCCAGATATGGGTGGAAGCAACAACACTAATGATATAACAAATGAAATTATACATAAATTATAATTTACCCAATAACATTTAGATAAATAAATTTATAAAATATTAAAATAAAAGATAATAATTAGTTATTAAAAATTTTCTATTTTTATAATCAAAGAATTGTAAAATAAAAATAGAAAATGTAAAGTAAGATGTTTTCAATAATTATGATATACATCGAATCTACCTTGGAGGTAAAATAAATGAAAACAACTGTAAGTATTATTAAAGCAGATATTGGTAGTGTTGGAGGACACGCAGTAACACACCAAGCACTAAAAGATAAATGTAATGAAAATTTATCAAAAGCTGTAGAAGATGGATTATTAAGTGATTTCTATATCACCAATTGTGGTGATGATATAGACATGATTATGACACACACTAATGGTGTAGACAACTCAGAAGTACATGAATTAGCTTTTAATACATTTATGGAAGGAGCAGAAATTGCTAAAAAACTTAAACTATACGGTGCAGGTCAAGATTTACTATCTGACACATTTAGTGGAAATATAAAAGGTATGGGTCCTGGAAGCGCAGAAATGGAATTTGAAGAAAGAGGTGCAGACCCAGTATTCGCATACTGTTGTGATAAAACTGAACCAGGAGCATTTAACTTACCTATTTTTAAAATGTTTGCAGATCCATTCAATACTGCTGGATTAGTTATTGATCCAAAATTACATGGTGGATTCGAATTTGAAGTTTATGATGTAATTGAAAATAGAAAAGTAACATTAGCTTGTCCAGATGAAATGTATGATTTATTAGCATTAATTGGTTCTACCGGCAGATATGTTATTAAAAATGTATACAGAAGATCCGATGGCGAAATCGCAGCAACAATAAGTACAGACAGATTAAACTTAATGGCTGGAAAATATATAGGTAAAGATGACCCTGTAGCTTTAGTTAGAGCACAGTCCGGATTCCCTGCAGGTGGAGAAACAACAGAACCATTTACATTCCCACATTTAGTAAGTGGATGGATGAGAGGTTCACATAATGGTCCTTTAATGCCAGTGGCAGAATGTGATGCAAGACCAGTAAGATTTGACGGACCTCCACGAGTACTTGGATTAGGTTTCCAAGTATGTAATGCTAAATTAGTTGGCCCTATTGATATGTTTGCAGATCCTGGTTTCGATGAAGCTAGAAGAACAGCCACATTAGCAGCTAATTACATGAGAAGACATGGTCCATTCGAACCACACAGATTACCTTCAGAAGAAATGGAATATACCAGCCTCCCAGGCGTAATGGAAAAACTTGAAGGTAGATTTGAAGATATGTAAATAAATTTATTTACATATACTTTTTTTTTAAAAAAAAAATAATTCCATAATAATAATCTCCTTAATAAAAGAACTATTTTTAAAATATATGTAACATGATAAAATACAACATAACAACAACAAAATCAACACAAAAAACAACATAACAACAACAAAATCAACACAAAAAACAACATAACAACAACAAAATCA
>CAMNJS010000045.1 GCA_946541645.1 uncultured Bacillota bacterium
TTAATTTCTATAGGCATTTGATTTATATTTTGATTTTCAGTAGGAGCAGGTTCAATTGGTATAGGATTTACTGTATCAGTATTAATTTCTATAGGCATTTGATTTATATTTTGATTTTCAGTAGGAGCAGGTTCAACTGGTATAGGATTTACTGTATCAGTTATATTTTCTTTGATAGCTGGTTTATTTTCTTTTATTATTTTTTCATTGCTTTTATTTATTAATTTTATGATTAATTTTTTGCTTAGGATTATTATTATCCAAAAGGTAAATATTATTGTGGTTGCTTCAATTAAAGTTAAAACTTGTTTATTTGTATATAATTGTGATTTTTCATAAATATTAATTTTATTTTCAATTATTAGATCTAAGGTATAAACCATTAAAACCATAATTAATGAAAATGCGAGTGAATTTACAATTTTTGATGATGGTTTTGTTTTTTTGTTTAATATGGTTTTTAAAAATATAATGTTTGTTATTATTATAATTATAATGTAGGTGGCTAAATTTGGAAAGAATATTTGCATGAACACGTTATTTATTAAATTATCAAATAGTTTTGAAATGTATCCATTGTATTTAATAATAATAAAAAGTATTATGAATATCCAACCAATTATAAATAGTGTTTTTCCTATTGTTTTATTCTTTTTAACGTTTATAATCATGGCAACGGTGAAGATAATACCAAGGATTATAAATAGAATGGAGGTTGGAGAGTCAGTAATTATATTTATTAGTGTTGTTATAAAATTTCCAAAAGAAAATTCAATCATTATACCCCTTCTTTACTTATTAATTCTCCTATATATACAGTTTGTGTTGTGTCGTCATTTTTTGTACATGTTATTAGTGTGGCGACAGTTTTAGTAGGATTTCTTCTTATTTCAACATGACCATTTTTAGGAACAGTATATATGTTTACAATATTATAGATGTATTTTGTACTATTATATAAAATATAGAATTGATCATTTGTCGTTAATTGATATAAATGTTTAAAGTAACTAATTTTGCTTGTTCCAGAATGAGCGGCTAATATCAAATTTCCATTTTCAACATCTGGCATATCTGATGGATAAATTGTCTGTATGTTTTTATTGACATTATTATATTTGGAATTCAGCGGTACCAATCCTTGATTTAAGTTTATTTTTGGTATTTGTAGGTATCCAAAGTAATATGAACTAGTTGTATTAGTTGTTTGTTTTGGTTCTTCAGAAGTTTCATTTGTATTTTTTTCAGGTTCATTTTGGGCTTCTGTTTCTTCAGTTAGTTCTTCAGGTGTGTTATTACCATATAATTCTAAATTAACAGTTTCAAATGTTAGTCTTATTTTGGACATTATGAAGTCATATGATAATAGGCTAAAGCCTATTATGGCAAAAATAAACATTATAATGATTAATATTTCTTTTTTTTTCATTTCTTCTTTTATCTTGTCCATAGCCGCTTCCTACTTTCATATATTATTTTAACATTGTTTATATGTTAAAGTCAAAGAAATTAAAGTTGTTATTTAATTTTTTCTATGAAAAAACACTTGTTCGTGTTATAATGTAGTAGGTGGTAGTATGTATGCATATATAAAAGGTTTTGTTAAAGAAATAGAAAGTGATTATATAGTTGTTGATAATAACGGAATAGGTTATTTAATTTTTACAGCAAGTCCTTATTCTTTTGATATTGATAATGAATATATTATTTATTTGTATCAGAATGTTAGGGAAGATGAAATATCATTGTACGGTTTTAAATCGTTGGATGAAAAAAAATTGTTTTTAAAATTAATAGGCGTTAAAGGGTTAGGACCTAAGATGGTTCTTCCAATGCTTGCTTTAGGATCTCCAGAAGGTATTATTGATGCAATAGAAAGAGAAAATATTTTATATTTGAAAAAATTTCCTAAGATTGGTGATAAGGTTGCTAGACAAATTATTTTGGATTTGAAGGGTAAACTTACTTCTTCTAATAGTCAAAGTAGTCCGGTAAATGAGGAATTAGTTGAGGCCTTAAGAAGTTTAGGGTATAAAACTGGTGATATTAATAAAGTGGTTAAACAAGTTGACTCATCTTTAGAAATTGGTGAGCAGATAAAATGTGCGCTTAAGTTATTATTAAAGTAGGTGAAATTATGAATAGAGTTTTAACAAATGAAGCTTTGGAAGAAGATGGTTTTGAAACTTCTATTAGACCAGATTCAATTGATGAATATATTGGTCAATCTGAGGTTAAAGAAAATTTAAATATTTTTATGAAGGCGGCTAAGATGAGAGGGGAAGCTTTAGATCATGTTTTATTATACGGCCCTCCAGGTCTTGGTAAAACTACTTTAGCTTATATTATAGCTAATGAAATGGGTACTAATATTAAAACAACTAGCGGTCCAGCAATTGAAAAAAGTGGAGATTTAGCTGCAGTATTGTCTACTTTAGAGCCGGGCGATGTGCTATTTATTGATGAAATTCATAGGATTCCTAGGTTTATAGAGGAAATTTTATATTCAGCTATGGAAGATTTTAAATTAGATATTATTGTTGGATCTGATGCTTCTAGCCGTAGTATTAGTATTGATTTGCCTTCTTTTACTTTAGTTGGAGCGACAACTAGGGTTGGGGATTTAACAGGACCACTTCGTGATAGATTTGGAATTGTCGATAAACTTAATTTTTATACTGAGGAAGAACTTACCCAAATTGTTTTAAGAACTAGTAGAGTTTTAAAGTCACCAATTAACGAAAAAGCTGCTCATGAACTTGCAAGACGTAGTCGCGGAACGCCTAGAATAGCCAATAGGCTTTTTAAAAGGGTTCGTGATTTTGCTTTGGTTGAGGGAAAAGCCGAAATAGATTTGGAAATTACTAAGAAGGCTTTAGAGCGAATGAAGGTAGATGAATATGGACTTGATGCGACTGATTATAATTTACTTAATGCAATAATTGAAAAATTTAATGGGGGGCCTGTTGGTATTGATGCACTTGCATCTAGTATTGGTGAAGAAGCATCTACTATTGAAGATGTGTATGAACCATATTTACTTCAAAATGGGTTTATGAAAAGAACTAGTAGGGGTAGAATGGTTACAGAGAAAACTTATAAATATTTAAATAAAAAGGTTAATGATACTTTATTTTAAGGAGGTCATCTATGAAGGTAGAGGATTTTGATTTTGATTTGCCTAAAGAATTAATTGCGCAAACGCCACTTTTAAAACGTGATTCATCACGCCTTTTGGTTTTAGATAAAAAAACTGGTGATATAGAACATAAATATTTTACAGATATTATAGATTATTTAGAGGCAGGAGATACTTTAGTTTTGAATGATACAAAGGTAATTCCGGCTAGACTAGTAGGGGAAAAAGAAGATACTGGGGCAGTTATTGAGGTTCTTATGCTTAAGGATGAAGAAAACGATGTTTGGGAGTGTTTATGCAAACCGGCTAAAAGGGTTAAAGAAGGAACTATTATTAATTTTGGAGATAAATTAAAGGCAGAATGTATATATATTGGTGAAGAAGGTATAAGGAAATTTAAATTAATTTATGAAGGCATTTTATATGAAATATTAGATGAACTTGGGGAAATGCCACTTCCACCTTATATTCATGAAAAACTAGAAGATAAAGATAGATATCAAACTGTTTATGCCAAAAATATAGGAAGCGCAGCTGCCCCTACAGCTGGTCTTCATTTTACAAAAGAGCTACTTCAAAAAATAGAAAATAAAGGGGTAAATATAGTCTATATTACTTTGCATGTTGGACTTGGAACATTTAGACCTGTATCAGTTGAAAATGTCGACGAACATAAAATGCATAGTGAATTCTATGTTATGAGTGATGAGGTTGCCAATTTACTTAATGAAACAAAAAAAGGTGGTCATAAAATTATAAGTGTTGGAACAACTTCTACTAGAACACTAGAGACAGTTATGAATTTATATGGGGAGTTTAAAGGTTGCTCTGGCTTTACTGATATATTTATTTATCCTGGGTATGAATTTAAAGCTGTTGATAGATTAATTACTAATTTCCACCTTCCAAAATCAACTTTGGTAATGCTTGTAAGTGCTCTTGCTGGAAGAGAAAATATACTTAATGCTTATAATGAAGCAATAAAAGAAAAATATCGTTTCTTTTCATTTGGGGACGCAATGTTTATAAAATAAAAAATTATAGTTTTAAGCTATAATTTTTTTATTTCTTCTTTAGATAGACCAGTATACTTAGATATAGAATCTATATCTAAGTTATCTTTAAGCATTTTTCTAGCAGTTTCAATTCTAGTTTTTTCTTCAGTTTCTATGGCCGCCTTTTTTGCGGCTTTTTTAGCGGCTTTTTCAGCGGCTTCCTTTATGTCTTTTTTACGGCCAAGTTCCATTCCTTTTTCAACATCAATATACTGTACCATTTCAGGATCATCAGTAAGCTCTTCAATTTTTTTAACAACTCTCATAAGCATTTCATCTCCTTTAGATATCTTACGAAGGTCTTTTACTTTATTAAATGAAAGTAT
>CAMNJS010000046.1 GCA_946541645.1 uncultured Bacillota bacterium
TACTATTACATAATTTCTTTTATCTCTTGTGCTTTGTCTCATATTTTTCCTACTTCCTATTATCTAGTACTAGCTTACCAAAAAGCACATAAAAAAACAAGTAGTATTTTCTTTAAATCACTTATCCTTTTAAATTTTTACATTTATTTGTAGAGGAAGTTTTTCTAATTGAACGTAAAATTTAAAAGGTAATAATACATAATAATTAAAAAAAATTAAAATTAACTTTTGAAAATGTCAAATTATATAAAAAAGCACCCCAGTAATAATTACTGGGGCATCAGGGGGTTTGGTTAACTACTTACATTTTGTCGTAAGTAGTCCCGCATAGAATTACTATGCGAATTAAGTATAAAATAATTAGTGATTAAAGTCAATAAAATTTGATTTTATTTTTTTTAGTTTACGTCAATCTTGGTTAATAGAATTTATGACTAAATCTTTTATATGTTTGTTTTCTAAATTATTAAATTCTTCACTTTTAATAAATCTATCACTATCTTCTTTTGTTTTTAAAAGTAGTTCATAATCTGTTTTAATATCAGCAAGTTTAAAATTCATGTCTCCACTTTGCCTTATACCGAATATATCTCCGCCACCTCTTAATTTAAAGTCTTCTTCACTTACTTTAAATCCGTCATGTGTTTTTGTAAGTACGTCTAATCTTTTAGTTTCTTTATCACTTAATAGTATGCAATAGGAATTTAGGTCATTTCTTCCGACTCTACCTCTAAGCTGGTGAAGAGCAGATAAGCCAAATCTAAAGCTATCAAATATGATCATCATAGTCGCATTTTGAACATCAACTCCGACTTCAATTACAGTAGTACTTATTAGTATTTGTATTTTATTATCTTTAAAGTCTTTCATTACTTTATCTTTTTCATCTTGTTTCATTTTGCCGTGGACTATTCCTATTTTATATTCTGGGAATTTTTTAAATGCTTTTTTTAGGTTTTCTTCTATTTCGTATACGTTTTTTAAATCTATTTTTTCACTTTCTTCTACTAACGGAGCGACAGCATATATTTGATGGCCTTTTTTCATTTCATCAAGCATCATTCTTAAGTATTTATTTATATCTTCTCTACTATTTCCTAGTAAAATTGTTTCAACTGGTTTCCTTCCTTTTGGCATTGTTTTAATGCTTGATATGTCCATATCTCCATATAACGTTAGAGCATAAGTCCTTGGAATTGGGGTTGCACTCATGTATAAAATATCTGGGGTTATTCCTTTGTTTTTTAAATTTCCTCTTTGATTAACTCCGAATCTATGCTGCTCATCGGTTATAACAAGTCCTAAATTTTTATAAATTACATCTTCACTTATTAAGGCGTGGGTTCCTATTATTATATCGGCTTTACCATTTTTTATTAACTCTAATGTTTCTTTCTTTTCTTTTGCTTTCATTTTTCCTTTTAATAATACGATATTTAAGTTTGGAAATAATTTAGTCATATTTTGATAGTGCTGGCGGGCTAATATTTCGGTTGGAGCCATTAAAGCTCCTTGATATTTACTTAAATAGTTTATATATAAAGCAATAAATGAAACTATAGTTTTACCACTTCCAACATCTCCTTGAAGTAATCTATTCATTCTGTTTTCACTTATTAAATCATTATAAATATCTTTAATGCTTTTTTCTTGATCTATAGTAAGTTTAAATGGTAGTGTTTCTATAAAGTTTTCTATTTTTTCATAATCAACGTTTCGCTTTAATCCATCGCCTTTTTTCTTACTATTTTTTAAATAATTAATTTTAAGAATAAAATTAAATAATTCTTCATATTTAAGTCTTTCTAAAGCTTTATTTAATTTTACTTTATCTTTTGGATTATGGGCTATTAAAGTGGCTTCTTTTTTATCCATAAATTTATATTTTTCTATTATAGATTTAGGTAAGTAATCTTTTATTTCGGCTTTATCTAAGGCATAATTTATCATTTTGTTTATTTTTGATGAATTTATTTTAAAGGATGAATGGTATACAGGTTCTATTATTGTTTTTTCTATAAGTCCAAATTTAATGTCACTTGCAGTTATTGAATTATGTTTTCTATCATATTTACCAATTACGGTAATAACTGTTCCAGCATTTAATTTGCTTTTTAAGAAAGCTCTATTAAAAATATCTACTTTGACTATAAACTCGCCTGTGTTTAATCTAAATGTCATTTTATTTAATCTTTTACTAAAATGAAAAACGGTTGGAGTTTGTTCACATATTCCGCCAATTACTATTTTATCTCCATCTTTTAGATTTTTGGTATTTGTGTTTTCGATAATTTCATATCTAAATGGAAAATAGTTTATTAAATCTTCACTGGTATATATTCCAAGTTCATTTAAATATTTTTCGGTAGTAAGTCCGATACCTTTAATTTCATTTAACTGCATATTTTTCTCCTTTTTTTTATTTTTTTATGAAATATACTTGACTTAATTTAAAAAATCAATATAATATTAATCACCAATTCAATTTAAATTGAATTGGCGCTAGTGTAAACTAGCCAGCCCCTTTTTATTCTTTTATTGGAGATGGCCCTTCAGGGGGGACCATCTCTTTTGTTATATATATTATACTAAATTTTTTATAAATTTTATAATTTTATTATGTTTTAAGTTTATAAGTTGTAGTAAATATTCTATCATCTGAGCAGTATTCCAAAACATATTTATCTTCCTTTTTACAAATGATTACGCCAACACTATTTTCATTAAATGCTTCTTTGATATTTTTATCTACATAGTTCATATATTTTTTAACTTGTCCAATGTATTCTGTTTTCATTTTATTTACTTTTATTTCTACTATGACATAACAATTAAACTTAACATTAAATAAAAGAAAGTCTATATAATGATAGTTAATACCTATTTTTATTTTTACCTCATGCCCCATATAAGAAAATCCTTGTCCTAATTCCTTTAAAAAATTATCCATATCTTCTAATATTAACTTATGAACGGCATATTCACTTATTTCTTCGTTTGAATTATTATTAGTTTTTATAATTATAGGATTTTTAATTAATGTATTTACTTTAGGCTTTTGTAATTCTTCTTTGTAACCAATTCTTTCATATTCTTTACTTTTTATTCTTTTACTTAGATCTCTATAAGACAAATTTTCTTTTTCAGTGATATAAATGTAATAATTAATTTCATTTATATTATTTAGTGGTAATAGTGTTCTATAATGAGTCCATGACAATTGTGAACGCACTGCGTTCACTTTTGTATCTTTAAAAAGCAAATAGAACTTTCGCATATGCATTAAATTACGATAATTATATTTATTTCCAAGCTCTTTAGTTAATCTTTCTGAATATTCTTTTATTAATTTGTTTCCATATTTGGCTCTTGCTTCTCCGCCTTGCGCTTCTATAAGTAGTCTTCCCACTTTATAGTAAGAATTTAAATCACTTTTATTTTTACTATAGTCTTTTATTTTTTTATATGTTTCATTTTTTATTAATGTATTTTTTATCTCATTATAATAGTTCACAGTTTTTCCTCCTTTATTTTAAATATACTGTGTAACTATTATTTTTCCTTTTTTTATTAAAAAACTTTAGAAATTTTTCTAAAGTTTATTTAGTGTTTTCATTTGTTTTGCAGTATGAATCACCATCACTTGTAACTGTGCACTGGGTGTTTGCTATTTTAGCATAAACATTACCTTCTGGGTCTGCATTGACATCAATTCCTAGATCACCACACGAAATGTATGATTCTGTTAATGACTGCTCGCTATCTTTTTTTTGTATAGGTTTAGGTATATTATTGTTTACCTGAATTATGTTATTTCCATATTTATTGTTTGATGTTTGCACAATATTCTGTGGATTTACCTCACAGTTTTCACTGCCAAAGGCATTTAATAATATCGTTTTATTTTCATTATAATATGAGCTGTTTCCGCCTCTTAGGCAGTATTCTTCATTATCTTTGATAAAGCATACGTATGACTCTGCTATTATATCTTCTACTATATTGTGTTTTAAATACTCTTGTTTGTTTAGCTCTTTAGCATTCAATTTATATTCACCTACGCCGCCTACTGTAATTGTTTTTTGCTCGCACAAAGATATTTGTTTTTCATTTTTAGCAAATTCCTTACATTTATCTTCTGTTTCAAAGCATTTCTGCTCAGTATCAACTTTTTCCATACTACACCAGGCATTGACAGAACTTTTAATAATTGGCTGGGTAAGTCTTGCATGAGTTTCATTATGTCTATAAATTATGCCTGTAAATTTACCTTCTATTTCTATTTTGG
>CAMNJS010000047.1 GCA_946541645.1 uncultured Bacillota bacterium
TGCATGTCTTAGGCATGCCGCCAGCGTTCATCCTGAGCCAGGATCAAACTCTCAAAAAAAAATAACTTTTAATTTCAAATTTGTTTTCCTAGCTAATTCAATGAATTGACATTTTGCTCAGTTTTCAAAGATCATTCATACCACTAATTAAGCGGTACTTCTAATATAACAAATGTGCACTTTTTAGTCAATAGTTTTTTTATTTTTTTTTAAAACTACTGTAAAATAAAGGTTTCCCTCAAAAGTACTCATTTAATATAACAGAACATTTGAAAGAAGTCAACATTTTTTTTAATTTTTTTAATTTTTTTGTCACTTTTTGTCAAATGCACAAATAGAATATCACTTTTTCATAATAATGTCAACTTAAAAATATGTTTTTTTCATCTTTCTTTATAATATATGCACCATCATAAAAAAAATGACACTTATGTGCCACTTTTTAATTCTTGGTATTCTAAAGCATATTTCAAATTAATATTTTCATCAAACATACTAATACCCTTCTGATAATCAGTAATAAGTTGTGAAAGAGCGTGCCTTATAACTATATCAAGTTCATCAGAATAATTCATCTTTTTCTTATGATATTTATATTCTTGTCTATCTAGTATTTTAAAACTACCAGTAGGAAAAATCCTCAAGTCCAAGTCATAGTCAATATATTTTATTGTACCCTCTTCAATAATAAATGGCGAAGCGATATTACAATAATACGTTATTCCTTCTTTCTTAAGTTGAACAATTATGTTGTACCATCTATTTTTAAAAAAATACATTACTGCAGGCTCCTTCGTCCTCCACGTATTACCTCCAGCTTCAGTCACTAACGTCTTTTCGTTGCCAAATACCACATAATCCTTTTTCACATCAAGAACTACTGCTTCGTCCCAGCATCTATGTATTTTACCATCATGCTTATAACATTGTATCTGAAGCTTATCTCCTTTTTCAAAATTATACATAAATTCCGCTCCTTAAATACATTATATATCTTTTTAAAAAAAAAGAAAAGGATATCAACGATATCACTTTAAAACTGTTTCGATTGCTTTTTGAAATTGATCATCATTTTCCAAAGTTGGATCTTTAGCAAAATTCTCTGACAAATCTTTTTCTATATCCGGTTCTATCCCTTTTCCATTTACCTCTTTTCCTTTGGAAGTAAGCCAAGTCTTAGTTGTAAGTTTATACTGTTCCCCACTTGGTAACGTTTGAAGTTCTTGAACCGTTCCTTTTCCAAAAGTTTTTTTGCCAACAAGCGTAGCCCCATATTGCTCTTTTAATGCTGAAGCAACTACCTCAGAAGCTGAAGCACTTTCACCATTAACTAAAACTACTATTTTATATTCTTTAGTTTTCTTTCCTTTTGAGTAATACTTGCTTTTGCCACTCTTAGAATTAATTTGATATATCGGATGGGAAGAATCTAAAAACAAAGAAATTATGTTCTCGGCAGCCGTCAAATGACCACCAGAATTATCGCGCAAATCAATAATTAATCCATCAATTCCTTCTTTTTCAAGTTTTTCCAGCTTCTTTTTAAATTGACTATCTGTGTTATTAGCAAAAATAGAAACGCTTATATAACCTATTTTCTTATCATCTTTATTAATAACTTGTGAAGATACTGACGTTAAAGAAATATCAGTAACCTTTATCTTAAAAACTTTCTCCTCACCATTTCGCTTAACCGTAACTTCAAATGCATCTTTCTGTTTTTTGATTAAACTAGCTACATCTTGAGTACTCTTTCCAACAACACTTTTATCATTTATTTTTATAATAATATCTCCAGATGCTAAACCTGCTTCTGATGCCGGCGAATCTTTTATAACATTATATATAACAACATTATTGTTATCGTCATTATAAACTTGAAGCCCTATGCCTCTATAATTTCCCTCTAAAAATATATTAAAATTACTATCAGAATTACCAACATAACTAGAATTTTTATCAAGTGCTGTAAGCATCCCAGCAATTGCCGAATCAATCAACTTAGTTTTGTCAAAATCTTCATAATAGTTTTCTTTAATATACTCATAATTCTTAATAAATTCACCAAGCTCCTTATCAATACTTCTTCCTTTATTATAATAAATTCTATAAGTTACAAGACCACCCATTATTAAACTCACGAAAGTCGTTAAAAGTAAAAGAATAACAACCTCACCTGTTTTAAAAAACGAATCATTCCTAACCTTATTTTTATTATTTTCTGAATATAAATTAAATTCTCCTAAAGATGCTGAAAGTTTCTCTAAATTTTTTTTCGTTTTTTCTTCACTTTTTTTCATATAATCAACCCTTTAACATCATAATAAAAGTATAACATAAATATTCCGTAAAAAGACAAGAAAAATATTAAAAGATACAATTTTACATTGTACCTTTACTTAAGACCTTCTAATTCCTTTACAATAGCCTCGTAATTATCATAAGTTGATTCTATTTTATGATCACTTACTTTAACTAGCGTTGTGCCACTAACTTTAAACTTTGACAAGTCAGACTCATAATTACTTTCACTAGCTAAATAATTTTTATTAAAACTATCAGTTAAATTAGCCGTATAAACCTTAGACGCTTCATCATTAGCCGCAATAGTTTGAAGTAGTGTTTGATATTCAGCAAGCTTTTCATCACCATCTTTTTCAATCAAAACATAATAACTACCATCTATCTTAAGCATGGATCCAATTATTAAACTGTCATATTGAATCTCAGCCTTCTCATCATTTTTTATATTTCTTACAGTTCTAATTGCGTTAGCCTTTCGTGTAACAAATGTTGTTATAAAATAGAAAACTACTATAATAAGTGTTACAATCAAAACTATTTTTGCAAGCTTTGAAAATTCGTCAGCGCCATCACTTTGCTCAAAATGTAAATCTCGCTTTGCCCTTTCAATAGTCTGCTTTTTAACTTCCTTCTTTTTTAAATCCTCTTTTTCTAAAGTCTTTGTAATATCTTTTCTTTTTAAATCCTTTTTATTAGAAGGTTTTGAAACATTTTGTTTTTTTAAATTTTTGCTTTCTTTTGAAACCCCATTATCTTTATTCTTTTTTGTTACATCTTTTTTTGCCATTATATCACCTGCGTTAATTATAACACATTTAAACGTAATTTAAAAGTTTTATTTACTAGCTGGAAGTACAGAAATAGAATTAGCCACACTTACAAGTTCATCATTACTCATATCATTTGCTACAACATAATACTCTATACCACCGCTAATCCAGGAAACCATATTATCACTTATAGTTCCAACGCCCATAGCCATTTGAAGAGGATCACCATCAATAGATACAACAGAATCATCCTGAAAAATAGATGCCGTTTGCTCTATAAGCATAAATGGACTATCACCCTCAAAAGTCATAATAACTCGCTGTCCCTTATCTAAATCAATCACTTCTTTTCCAGCTAGTTTAGTATTTTTTGGTATATACATTGGAAAAATCTCCTCATCAATTTTACTAACTGATTTAGAAATATCTTCACTTTCTGACACTTCCATATTTTCATCCAAGGTAAAATATGAATCTTTGAATTTGGCATTAAAATTAACCTTATCAAAAGTCATTTTAATTAAAACATCATCTTCGTCATTTAAAACTTCAACTTTTACCGGATTTAATTTCTTATCAAAATATATTTTTTGCCTTACGAGGTCACTGTTATTAGGATAATTGACACCGGTTTTAAAAATATAATTAGAACTTGTTTTTTTAAATTCCTTCTTACTATCATTTTGAATATCTAAAAGTAAAGTTTGAAGTAAATAAACCTGTGAATTGTTGTATGGCCAGTCACTTTGAAATTTGAAACTTTTTCCTAGCGTTGGTGTAAGAACATAAACACCATCAGAATTTTTCAAAATTATTTGCTCATGATTATTAGTTTTATTTTTAAGTGATACTCTAAACTTATCCTTTTTACTATACGAAGCATCAACATCATATTTATAAACGTCATCATTATTTATTATCTCCATCTGACCACTTAAATTATACCCATTTAAATTGTCAAGTTTCTTCTCCAAATCCTTTTGAGCATCTTTTACCGTATAATTTCCACAGCCACTTAATAACAAGCAAAAACTCAAAACAATAAAAATCCTTTTCATTAATTCACCATCTTTCAATTACAGTTAATTATATTATTCTGTTATTTCAAATATGAATGAATAATTTGCGTTTTTTTGGATATGATAGTTATAGAAAAAGGAAGGTGGAAAAATGGAAACATTACAAAAAG
>CAMNJS010000048.1 GCA_946541645.1 uncultured Bacillota bacterium
GTTTACTCAAAATCCAATGATTGGTATTTTGTCTTTAATTGTAATTGTAGTTATTCAATTTTTGGAAGGTAATTTCTTACAACCACTTATTATGGCAAAAACAACGAAGCTACATCCAGTTACGATTATGCTTGGACTTTTGATTTTTGGATATTTCTTTGGTATTATAGGTATGCTTGTTTCAACTCCGGTTATAGCTACACTAAAAACTATATTTAAATTTTATAATGAAAAGTATGAAATTATTAAAGCGGAAAAATTAGAAATTAGTCACGAATAGGTGACTTTTCTTTAAGGAGGCTTTTATGGAAAAAATTTATGTTATTGCTGGTAAAGCACGCCATGGTAAAGATACTACGGCTATTGCTATCCGAAAAGCTTATAAAGATAAAAAGGTTATTAATTTAGCTTATGCTAATTATATTAAAGAGTTTGCTAAAAAAATAAGTAATTGGGATGGTAAGGAAGAAACTAAGCCTAGGGAGCTTTTGCAGACTCTTGGAACGGATATTGTTCGTGATAAAATAGATAAAGATTTTTTTGTTAAAAGGTTATGTGATGATATTAGAGTTTATAGTTATTACTTTGATATAATAACTATATCTGATGCAAGATTTCCTAATGAAATAGATATTCCTAAAAATTTGTTTGATAATGTTATTTCTATAAAAGTAGTTAGGAATCATTTTGAAAGTCCTCTTACTTTGAAACAGCAAAATCATGCAACGGAAACGGCGCTTGATAATTACAATGATTTTGATTTTGTTTTGATGAATGATGGGACAATTGAGGATTTAGAGGTTAAGGTTGAACAGTTAGTAAAGAAGGTAGAGTATGAATATTAGAGATGAATATATAAAATTTTTTGAAAGTAAAGGTCATAAGCAAATTCCTAGCAGTCCTATTGTGCCGGAAAATGATCCTACTGTTTTATTTAATACAGCAGGAATGCAGCCACTTATTCCTTATTTAATGGGGCAAAATCATCCATATGGTAAAAGATTATGTGACTTTCAAAAATGTGTTAGACTTACGGATTTAGATGGAATAGGTGATACCAGTCATCATACTTTTTTTGAAATGCTTGGTAACTGGAGTTTGGGAGATTATTTTAAAACTGAGTCAATTGGTTACAGTTTTGAATTTTTAACTGAGGTTCTTAATATTCCGGTGGAAAAGCTTGCAGTTACAGTTTTTGAGGGGGATGAGAAAATTCCTAGAGATGAAGTGGCTGCAGCGAGGTGGAAAGAGCTTGGAATCTCTGAGGATAGGATTGCTTATTTAGGCAGAGACGATAATTTTTGGATAGCTGGAGATAGTGGTCCTTGTGGCGGAGATACGGAAATATTTTATTTTAGAAGTGATGAGGATGTTCCTTCAAAATTTGACCCTAAAGATGACAGGTGGGTAGAAATTTGGAATAATGTGTTTATGGAGTTTTATCAGGATGAAGATGGCAACATTACTGAGCTTTCACAAAAAAATGTTGATACTGGCATGGGCCTTGAGCGTATAACTAGTGTTATTGAGGGAGTTAATGATAATTATATTTCTTCTATTTGGAAGGATGTTATTGATCTTATTTCTGACATTGCAAAACTTCCTTATGAAGGTAATGAAAAAGCAATGAGAATTATTGCAGATCATATTAGAACTGCAACGTTTATTATTGCTGATCCTGCTGGCATTAAGCCAAGTAATACCGATAGAGGATATATACTGCGAAGGCTTATAAGAAGGGCTATTAGGTATGCTAAAAATTTAAATATTGATATAACTGGTGATTTTGCTGAAAGGATAGCTAAGCTTATTATTAAGAAATATTCTGGTTATTATCCAGAACTTAATAATGAGGATGGTATTGTCACTGTTTTAAGAGGAGAACAGGTAAAATTTAGTAAGACTTTGGAAAAAGGTTTAAGAGAATTTGATAAACTAGTAAAAGACGCTAATTATGTTAATAAGGCGATAGCTTTTAAATTATATGATACTTATGGTTTTCCAATTGAACTTACGGTAGAGGAAGCCGGTAATAGGGGCATGGAAGTTGACGTAAAAGGTTTTGAAGAAAAATTTAAGCAGCATCAGGAGAAGTCTAGAACAGCTTCTCAAGGCATGTTTAAGGGGGGGTTACTCGGACATAGTGAGGTTGAAACAAAGTATCATACGGCAACGCATTTGCTTAATGCTGCATTAAAGAGAGTAATTGGTGATACATATCAAATGGGTAGTAATATAACTACGGAAAGACTTAGGTTTGATTTTCCTTGTGATCATAAATTAACGGATGAAGAGAAAAAGGCTGTGGAAGATCTTGTAAATAAATGGATTGAAGAAGATTATCCGGTTACTGTAAAGGAAATGAGTAAAGAAGAAGCGGTTAAGTCAGGAGCTGAGTGCAGGTTTATTGAAAAGTATCCTGATATAGTTACAGTTTATTCTATAGGTGATTTTTCTTCTGAATTATGTGGTGGCCCTCATGTTGAACATACAGGGGTATTAGGTCATTTTAAAATTAAGAAGGAAGAGTCTAGCAGTGCTGGGGTTAGAAGAATAAAGGCTATTTTAGAATAGTCTTTTTATTTTGTTGATTTAATGGACATTAATGTGTTAAAATATGTAAAGAAGTTAAAGTGTAAAGAATATGCTAGGGGAAAAAGCAGAAAGGTTTATGTTTATGAAAATAGCGGTAGCAGGAACAGGATATGTGGGGCTTTCTTTGGCAACTTTACTTTCATTAAAATATGAAGTTGTAGCTTTTGATATAGTACCTAGCAAGGTTGAGCTTATTAATAATAGGGTTAGTCCTATTAAGGATGAATATATCCAAAAGTATTTTAGTGAGATGGATTTGAATTTAAAAGCAACTTTAGATTATAAGGAGGCATTTAATAATGCTAATTTTATAATTATAAGTACACCAACTAATTATGATGATAAAACTGGTTATTTTGATACTAGTAGTGTCGAAGATATAATTCAAAAAGTTATAAGTATGGATATTGATACGGTGATGGTTATTAAGTCTACTGTTCCTGTAGGCTTTACTGAAAGCGTAAAGAAAAAGTATAATATAAATAATATTATGTTTTCTCCTGAATTCTTAAGAGAAGGCAAGGCATTATATGATAATTTATATCCTTCTAGAATTATAGTTGGGGAAAAAAGTAAAAGTGCTTTAGAATTCGGCAGGATACTTACAGAATCTGCTTTGAAGGAAGATATTTCTGTTAAGTATATGGACTCTACTGAAGCTGAGGCGGTTAAGTTATTTGCAAATACTTATTTAGCTTTACGTGTCGCATATTTTAATGAGCTTGACACTTATGCGGAAATTAAAGGCTTGAATACTAAAGATATTATAGATGGTGTTTGCTTAGATTCGAGGATAGGTGATTATTATAATAATCCTTCATTTGGTTATGGGGGTTATTGTTTACCAAAGGACGCTAAGCAGCTTTTAGCTAATTATGAGGATATTCCTCAAAATTTAATCGAAGCTATTGTTAATTCTAACGAAACAAGAAAAGATCATATAGCTGATATGGTTATAAAAAGAAACCCTGAAACTGTAGGGGTTTATAGATTAACTATGAAAAGTGGATCTGATAATTTTAGATCCAGCGCTATTCAAGGGGTTATTGATAGAGTTAAATCTAACGGCATTAAGGTTGTAATTTATGAACCAACTTTAGGTGATAAAATTTTTGATGAATGTGACGTTATTTCTGATTTTGATGAGTTTTTAGAATTATCTGATATTATTGTGGCTAATAGAGTTGATGATAATATTTCTTGTATTAAGGATAAGGTTTATACTAGGGATTTGTTTTTTAGGGATTAGAAAGTAATTAGGCTGTTTGAATTGATATGATAAAAAAACAGAATATACATTAGATTAGGCAATAGAAGAATTAACTAAAGTTCAATGGTTACTTAAT
>CAMNJS010000049.1 GCA_946541645.1 uncultured Bacillota bacterium
AAGAAAACTCTTTAATGAAAGAGTTAAAGGATTAAAACAAGAAATATCTAATCTTCAAAATGAAGTATCTGATTTAGAAGATAATAAAGAATCTATTAATAAACAAATATCTAATCTTAATAAAGATAAAGAAGATATAGTTGATGAAATAGATAAAAAAAGAAAAATAAATGATAAAATTATACTTAAAACTAAAAATCAATTATTAAATTTTTATCAGACATACATTCTTTTATGTATAAAAGACTTAACCCAGTGAAATAACTCTTTAGTGTATTAGAATCTGTCTTATTATAAATTAAATCTTGAATATGATATATCTCATCATATAAATAATTGTCATCACCTTTAACATTAAATAACTCATATATTGGTTTATCTATATATTCGTAACCTAATTTTTCGGATAAACTTTTTGCTAAAGTTAATTTACCTGCTCCATCTAATCCATCGATAGTAATTATCATGACAATGCCCCTTAAAATTGCTTTTTATTTTAGCAATTTTTATGTATAAAGCCAATATATATGATAAAATAGATTACAAGGAGTGTGATTGTAATGAATGGAAACAAAATAATTGTTCATACATTAATAAAGACTAATAATGGATATCTAGTTACTAAGAGATCAAAAGAAGAAACTACATTTCCTGAATATTGGGATATACCCGGTGGATTGGCTGAATATGGAGAATTGCCTAGAGAAGCAGTGATTAGAGAAACAAAAGAGGAAGTTAGTTTAGATATTATTCCAACAAGTGTCATACATGAAGATAGTAATTTAGATAAATCTAAAAATCTTATTTTTATTAGATTAGTATATTTATGTGAATTGAAATCAAGAATTGATGATATAATTTTGCAAGAAGAAGAGCATTCAGAATATAGATTTATCAACTCCTTAGAAGATTTAAAAAACGAAAAGATTTCGCCATTTCTTATAGATATATTTAATAATTTATAAAAGTGTGGTATATTATATATAGAACTGATATTTATTAGTTGTTCTTTTTAGATATAAGTGTTCAAAATAGGCTCTTGTATTGCACCATTTGAAGATAAAAAGAGGCTTACAAAGCCTCTTTTTTATTATGTTCCGGGATAGGAACATAATAAAAGCCATTTTAAGGGCAATAAAAACGTTTTTTAGACAAATACTATTATTTGGCAATGATAAAGCAAAAGAAGCAACTACTAACGAAATAATGGCACATTATGATAATAAAAACTTTACTAGAAAAGATGTAGTTAATATATCATTAGATACTACAAAGGAAGATGAGTTATTTAATTATGTTGGAGTTGAAAAAGAATATGTCCGAATGAAACATTCGGAATTAGATTATGATAGTAAGGAAAAAGATGAAAAAGAGTTTGAATTAAGTTTGTAGTTTTTGATAAATGTTGAAATAGTCGACATTTGCTGTAAAAAAATATTGACATAGTTGGAAAAAAAATAGTAGAATAGACCTCGATTAAATTCAATTAGTGTTTTATTATTAATATTTTGGAGGAGGAGGACCTTGTTTTGTGTCCCCCCTTTTTTTATTAAAATAATGAAGCACTAAAAAATGAGGAGAAAAAAATGGATATTAGTGTAGAAAAAGTAACGTCTAGTGAAAGGACAAATTTAGAAAAATTATTACAATTGTATTTACATGATTTAAGTTTATATTTTCCAATTACTTTTGACTCAAAAGCATGTGAATATGAATATGATTTGAATAAATATTTTGATAATAATTATGCATATTTTATTAAGTCAGGCAATGATATTTTAGGCTTTGTATTAGTAGATGACAATTCAGAAAATAATTACGAAATAAGTGAAATGTTTGTTCTAAATAATTATAAAGGAAAAAAAGTTGGTGAAGAAGCAGTAAAGAAAATTTTTGAAATATATAAAGGCAATTGGACTATAAAAGCTGTTCCATTATCACCAAAAGCAGAGTCTTTTTGGAAAAAAACAGTGAACAACTATACAAATGGAAACTTTAAATTAGAACATACTGGTAAATACAATAGAGCAGAGTTATATTTCAAAAATAATTAAGACATGAGTTTATAGGAATCTCATATAAAAAAACTAAATATAAGGAGGTAGTTTAGATGAAAAAAGAAACTACAAAAGCTGTTAAGCCAACAATTTCAGTTGTAAAAGCAAATTCTATTAAAAAACTACAGATTTAGTGAAAAATAAGGTATAATTATATATGAGGACATGCCATAAAATAAATGTCAAATAAAAAAAGAAAGAGAGGTAAAATGCCAAAGGTAGAGATTATTAAAGCAAATAATCTCATAGCCGAAGAAATCAATACTGACAAAAAATTAAAAAAAGTTTGTACTTATGCAAGGGTAAGTCCTGATTCTGAAGAACAATTAACAAGTTATTCATCACAAATAAAATATTATACTGAAAAAATCAAATCTAACCCTGATTGGAAGTTTGTAGGTATATATGCAGATGAAGGAATTACAGGAATTCAAATAAAAAACAGATGTGAATTTCAAAGAATGATTGATGATGCATTAAATGATAAAATAGATATAATTATTGCAAAATCAATATCAAGATTTGCTAGAAATACGGTTGATACACTAAATAATGTTAGACTGTTAAGAGAACATAATGTAGATGTATTCTTTGAAAAAGAAAATATTCACACTTTAGAGTTGGATAGTGAAATGTTTTTAACTCTTTATAGTGCATTTGCTCAAGCAGAAAGTGAATCAATATCTCAAAACGTCAAAATGGGTTTAAAATCAAAAATGAATCGTGGTGAGTTTGTAGGTTGTCCTGAATGTTATGGTTATAATTGGAATAAACAGACAAAAGAATTGGAAATTAATGAAAAAAAAAAAAATTTCAAATAAAATAAAAATGCTAAATGAACAAATTGAACAGTTAGAATATAAAGATAAACAAAATAAAGATATATCTAAAAGACTTAAAAACATTGAGAAAATCATAAATGAAGAAGAACAACCAATGGAAATATTTAATGATGTTAAATTTGAAAATTTAGTAGAAAAAATAATTATAGGCGAAAAAGATAGAGATGGTAATATTAATCCTAATATTATAAGATTTGTTCTAAAAATTGGTACAGAGTATAAATTTAAAGATTTGTCATTTGTACCAAACAAGAAAACAAGAAATAACAGAGCAAGAATATGATTCATTATCAGATGATGAAAAAAGATTTTATCAAAGAAAGTTAACGAGACAAGGTAATTATACCTTGCAAAGAGTTGCTTCTGCAGCAGGTGTTAAAAATATGGCTGAGTTTCATAATGCAGGGTATAAAGTTTTATATAATGGTGAAACCGCTGATGATATATTTAAAAGGAAAAAATTACGATATAGAGAAGATGTTTTAGATAATATGAATGAAGATGAATTAGTTGCTAATTTATTTAGAATAAATCAAACTAAGCAAAAACTTTTAAAAGATAATGTACAAGGTGAAAAAGAAGCCAAAGACGTACATTATGAGGTTGGTAAAAAAGTTAGAAAAGCAATTGCAGATATTGGTGGGATGATGCCTGAGAAATGCCAACGCCTAAAAAGAGTTTAAAAGAACTTGAAAGAGAAAGGAATTTTTACTAAATGCTTTGTACATTTTGGAGCATTTTTTAATAAATTTTAATTTAATTTGATATGCGTATGACTTATGAAAAACTAAAGGAAAGGAGAGTGTTGATGGAAGATAATAAATTAATTATATATAAAAATAGCGAAGGTAATATTGTAGTAGATGCTATTTATAAAGATGAAACTTTATGGTTAT
>CAMNJS010000050.1 GCA_946541645.1 uncultured Bacillota bacterium
CTATAGCCATATGAGCTGTTCCGGCATTATATTTAATATAATGATTATAAGCTTGACTTAAATCATTACTTTCACTGTATAATCCGCAAAAAGCTTTAGATATAAGGTCTTGTCTTAATTTTATGTCAGCTTTCCATTTTGTACTTGTTCCATATATAATATTTTTAACTTTTCCCGGAAATTCAGTATAACAATATTCTATTAAATGATTTTCAGCTAGACGTACAACATCATCTTCCTCAATAAATTCAGGAGCATATAAATATAATATTATTAAAAGGATTAATTGAATAATAGATTGAATTATTATATGTTTCCACATTTTTCCATTAATTATCGATTCTTCTTTTTTTGTAGGCTCTCTATTTAATAATTCTTCATAAGGTGGTTCAGTTGCAAGTGCCAGACTTCCTAAAGAATCCATAATTAAATTAATCCATAACATTTGAATAGTAGTTAAGGGCGTTTCATTTCCTACACATGCACAAATAAACACAAGTAAACAAGCACAAAAGTTAACAGTTAATTGGAATTGTAAAAATTTTCTTATATTATCATAAATATTTCTTCCATATATTATAGCTATAACTAATGATGAAAAATTATTATCAAGAATTACAATATCACTTGCCTCTTTGGCGATATCTGTTCCATCAAACATTGAAAAGCCTACATCACTTTTTGATAAAGCCGGAGCATCGTTTGTTCCATCACCAGTAACTGCAACAATTTTACCCATTTCTTTTAAACCAAGTACTAAAGCATATTTATGTATAGGTTGACTTCTTGCCATTACTTTTAAATTCTTGGTTAAATTTTGGAATCTTATTTTATCTTTTATTGTGTCATTTTTTATCGGTTTTTTTGGAGTTTTTGTATTTTTGGCAATTTGATCCGCTTCTGCCTCTGTCTTTGGACATTTACATAAATTAGTTTCGGCTCCACATGTACTACAAATTAGGCCCCCTATAGCAGTATAAAATGTATTTCCGGTTAACGCTTTGGGCCTGGTTTCTAATACTTGTGCTATATGTGCTTCTCTTTTTTGTAAATTATCGGTCAATTCTGGATCTTGCTCTATATCATTTGGTGATAAATTTTCTAAATTTACTTCTTTTCCTAAAATTTCGCAATCTTTTGCTATGGCAGACGCTGTAACAATATTATCCCCAGTAACCATTATGACATTAACACCTGCAGAATGACATTTTCTTACAGCGTCGGTTACACCATTTCTTAAAGAATCTCTTATTCCTACACATGCTATGAAAACTAAATCTGTTTGGTCAAGCTCTGCTCCTTGGGGATTCTGTATCTTTTCGGCATTTTTGAATTCATCTTGTCCAATATCTTTGTAGCATACATATAAACTTCTTAACATTTGTCTATTGAATTCTTGAATACTATCAGAAATAAAAGTTCTTTCAGTGTCACCTAAAGGTTTCACATCGCCAGTTTCAGGATCTAAATAACTAGTACAATAAGCTTTAACTCTTTCGGCACCTCCTTTAGTATAAAGTCTATATCCAGTTTGAGATACATCATGTTTAATAAAAGTGGTCATTCTTTTTCTTTTAGAATCAAAAGGAATTTGTTTATAAAAATTTTTATTAGAAATATATTTTGTTCTTTCTTTACTTATTGATACTCTAAATCTATAAAGGAAATCTATAAATGCTTTATCTGTTTTATTTTTTGTTTCACATGTTTCAGTATCTCCATTTTGATCAGGATTTTCTAATTGATTTATTTGACCATCGATATTTAATGCAATTGAGATCTTTAATTGTTCCCAGAATTTTTCATTTTTGAAATAAGTTTCGAATCCTTCTCTTATTTTTAAATCACTTTTCTGTGTTTTATTCAAAGCACCAGCATCATTTACTTCCAAAGTCTCTTTCAATTGAATTTTGCTCTTAGCTGTTAATACTTTGAAAACGTTCATTTCATTTTTGGTCAAAGTTCCTGTTTTATCTGTGCAAATATAATTAGCTCCACCCATAGTTTCACATGCATGCATTTTCCTTACTAAGTTTTTATAATCCATTAATTTTTTGATAGAAAAAGCAAGAGATAAAGTAACTGCTAAAGGAAGCCCTTCGGGAATTGCTACAACAATTATCGATACACTTAACATTATAATATTAAGAACATTTTCGGATATTTCTGATTTTGGTTCACTTAAGCTCATATTTGCTTCGTTTTTTATAGTAGTACTTGCTTCATTTGGGAAATTTATTAAATAAGCAGAAATTAAATCTTTTTTGGCTATTTCATTTTGATAATTTTTATGTTTTTCAATATATGTTATAATAAATCTTATAGTTAAAGCAATCAAAGTAACAATACCAGCTCCCATACCAAACCATCCTATATTCTCAGCGATAGTTTCCAATTTTGCTTCTAAAGGCGTTTGAGCATTTTCTTGAGCATTATCTACTGTTCTTCTTATAATACCTTTTTGACTATGTTCACCTACTGCTAAAACTATACCAAAGCCTGTGCCTTCGATGCAATTAGTTCCACTTAACATCAAAGGAGAAGGTATTTTGGATGAAGAATTTTCATTCTGAATTGAAAGACATTTTTCGTATGACTCTTTTCTTAAAGAATCACTTTCTCCTGTTAGACTACTTTCGTCTATTTTTATCCCTGAACCTTCAATTAATATCATATCAGTCGGAAGTATATCCCCTACCATGATATTGATTAAATCACCTACTAAAATATCATCGCTTTTCATTTCTATAGATATTCCATTTCTAATAACTTTATAAGTTGTCCCTTTATTTTGAACTGTATTAAGTTCATGAAATTTCGTCTCTTTTTGATAATTTGTAATAGAGCCTACTAAAGTTACTACTAATATCGCAACAATAATGGATAAGCCATCTATCCAATCTTTTTTGGGGTCTTCTCCTAAAGTAACCCCTAAAACAATTTGAACTACTGCAGCAATGATTAATATTCTTACCATTAAATCTGATAAGGCATCGAGAACATAAGAACAAAAAGGGGGTACTGGTTCAATAAAAACTTCATTTGATCCAAAATCGTTTTCTCTGTGTTCTAATGAGGTTATTCCTATTTTTGGATCCGTTTTTAATTTTTGCATGATACCTATGGAACCACCGTATTCTTTTATTTTGGCGAGATCTCGCAAATTTGAATCACGTTCTTTATATAATGACATTAATTCTTCGATTTGGACAATATCTAAACCAAATGTACCACTTTTGTGTGATCTCATTATTTCTTCTTGCTTATGTATTTCTTCTAATTTTTCTTTTTTCTCGTTTTCTTCTGGATTTTCTTCTATATTTTTTGTGTTTTCTGGATTGGGATTATTTGTAAACATTTTTATTTTAAATTATTTTATTTCTTTTGTTTGTTATTTTTTATTTTATTATTTATTTTTTTCAATAATATTTATATTATTTATGTTATGATATACTTTTTATGGGGATTGGGGATTGGGGATTGGGGATTGGGGATTGGGGATTG
>CAMNJS010000051.1 GCA_946541645.1 uncultured Bacillota bacterium
TATTTTGCTTGCTAATTAAGCAAGCTTTTCCTTTAAAAAGGGGTGATTGTACTTGAGAGAAAGTATAGGAAGTACATTTTTGTATAGTATGATATTTTTGTTTATTGCAATAGTAATAGGCCTTTTATCAGCAACTATTAGTTATTATAAAGGCTTTAAAGTAAATTCTAGGATACTTCTTTCAATTGAAAAATATGCTGGATATAATAAGTATTCTAAAGAGGAAATAGAGAATTATTTGAGTAGTATTGGGTATACTGTAAGTAGTAATGGACAAGCTGATTGTAAAGATCGTGGAGATTTAAAACCTATTAAATCAAATGATGTTGGTGCTGGAGATACTAAGTATTTATATTGTGTATATTATTATAGTAATGAAAATGCATCTAACAAAGCTAGTCAAAAAAACGGTGATGGTAAGGCTACTTATTATAATTATGGTGTTGTAAGTTATATTTATATTGATTTGCCTATAGTTGGTGGTTTTAAGGTCCCTGTTTATTCTAAGGGTGAGAGAATATATAATTTTAGTGATGGGCAAAATCAATTAGGAGTTGATAATCAATGAAAGAAGCAATTGCTAATGCTGGAGTGTTTAATTTAATAATAATTTTTGTTATTATTCTTATGGCATTTTTTATAGGTTCTTTAGGTTATTCAAAGGCGTTTAAAGTTAAGAATAAAATCGTTGAAGAAATTGAAAAAGAAGAAGGATATACTGAAATTACTAAAAATAATATTGAATCTTGGCTTAAGGATGTAGGTTATAGAGTAAATCCTAAAGATGGGTCTTTTTCTTGTCCTAGTGTTGATAATGGAAATAGGGCAGTTGCTCCTTTAACGATAGAGGGTAGTAATTATCAATATTGTGTTTATGAGTTAACTACATGTTCTAGTAGTGATAAGGCTCGCTGTGGAACTTATTATAGGGTAACAGCTTATATGTATTTTGATTTTCCAGTTATAGGTGATTTAATTAGAATTCCTGTTACTGGTGAGACTAAAACTTTTACAGTATTAAATAGTTAGGAGAGTGTTAAAGTGAATGTAATAATAGCTAATAAATATCGCGATGCTTTAGCTAATTTAGATGTTGAGGTTATTAAAAAGCTAGAGGGCGAATTTACAGTTGAGGAAATTATTGAAACTTTTAAAAATTTCTTTTTTCAAAAGATGATTTTAGATATAACTTCTTTAAAAAACTATAAGGATATTAAGACTTTGCAGCAGCTTTCTTTAGCGCTTGATACTGATAAGTTAATTTTACTTTTAGATGGTTCTCCTGAAACTTCTGATCCAGAGTTTTTATCTGATTTGATTTCAATGCATATTTATAATTTTACAATGAATGTTGATGGGGTAAAATGGCTTTATGAACATCCTAATAATTATCGTGATGTAGCTCAGTATCATCAGTTGGATACAATACATGGGGTTGTACCAACGGCACCTCTAGCTTCTGATGATAGTAGTCACTCACATTTTAAAAATGCATCGGTAATAGCTTTTAAAAATGTAACTGAAGGCGCTGGAGCAACTACTTTGGTTTATATAGCTAAAAAACAACTTGAGAGAAATTATAAGGTGGTTTGTATTGAAGTTGATAAACATGATTTCATTTATTTTGATGATAAATATTTGGTAAGTGTATCAAATTCTGAACTTGGAAATACGATATCTAAGTACAGCAATATGGATGCTATATTAATAGATGCAAATAATAGTAATTCAGTTGAAGGACTTGCGGATAATGTATTTTATTTACTTGAACCATCAAAAATTAAGCTAAATAAGCTTCTTGCAAAAAATCCTAGTGTTTTAGCAAATATTAAAAATAAAAAAATAGTTTTAAATAAATGTTCACTTACCAGTCAAGATGTATCTGATTTTGAGTATGAAACTAAATTAAGTGTATTTGCTAAAGTTCCACCTTTAAATGATCAAAGTTCAGATAATAAGGCTTTAGATGAATTTTTAGGGAAGTTAGGTTTTTATAAGCAGACAGAAACTAGTGCTACTAGAAAAGGTGTATCAGGACTATTTAAATAGTCTTTTTTCTTATGTAAAATGGGTTTTCCAAGGTATTGACATTTGTTTAAAATAACTGTATATTGTATATATAAAGAGGAGGAAGAATTATGAATTTAGTAAATGTTTTGAATTACTGTACTAGTGTTATTAATGCCGGTGGTGGAGCTGAAGCTGGAGTACCAACTGCTATTGGAAATCTTGTTCATTTAGGATTTATTATTATTCAAGTTGTAGTACCTATTTTACTTATTATTTGGGGAATGCTTGATTTTGCTAAGGGTGTAATGGCTTCAGATGAGGATAAGATTAAAGCTGGTCAAAAGAAGTTTATTCAAAGAGTCATAGCTGCTGTAATTTGTTTCTTAGTTGTAACAATTGTTCAACTTGTTATCAATGTTGTCGGTAGTGTTACTTCTGATAATAGTACAGGTAGTGCTTGGACTTGCGCTAAAGAGTTAATAACTGGAAAAGCTAGTTAGAAGGTAATTTTATGATAAATATATTAGATGTTGCTAATTCTACTTTATGTGATGGCGTATTAGTACCAAACGAATTATTTAATTTAGTAGCTACTATAATTAAAGTTATTAAAATCGTTGTTCCAATTTTACTTATTATTTGGGGAATGCTTGATTTTGCAAAATCAGTTATAGCTAAAAATGAAGACGATGTTAAGAAATATAGGAAATCATTTATTTCTAGAGTTATCTCAGCTATTATTGTATTTTTAATAGTATTTGTTGTACAACTTGCAGTTAATTTAATTGCTAGTGTTGAAGATACTACTAATGAAAACGGTCAAACAGTGAGTGATATTTGGAGCTGCAGCAAGAAGTTTATTAATGGTGTAAATAATTAATAAATATAAAAGACAATGTTGTTTATTGTCTTTTTTTTTGTTATAATGTAAATAGTAGAATTCTATTTAAAGGAGCAAAATATTATGAAAAAGAAATATTTGTTATTTATTTTGTGCTTATTAATGTTTTTTTGTGTGAATATAGATGGAGTTAAAGCGGCTACTAAAGAGTGTAATTATAAAGGAAATATTAAACGCGAATCTACAGAGAAAAACGGTTCAAAGAAAACCAATGATTCTATAATAACAGCAGCTGTTTATATAAGATATAGTTGTACTTCTGATAGTTGTGGTGAAACAACATATAAATTTTATGTTCATGAAAATGAAAGTGTAAATTCTGAAGAATTTGTAGAAAAGACTTTTAGAAATTGGCAAGATATTTATAGAGGGAAAAAATTAGTTAATGGTGAAATTAATTGCCCTACCAGTATATATATTGAACCACACTGGGCGTCTGCCACAGGATATTGGTATAGTTTTTCTTATGACGGAGGCAGTAATTTTGAACAGCTTAAGCTTCAAGATTATACTGGTGATGAGGCTGCAAAAAATGACGCTGTTACTGGCGTAAAATCGAATAAGGATTCATCGACTACTTATGAGGATGAT
>CAMNJS010000052.1 GCA_946541645.1 uncultured Bacillota bacterium
TTAATAGCTTTTTTATCGTTTCTAACATCATTTAACTTAATTTTTTTCATAACCATCAACTCTCTTCAAATAGACTTGACTTTCTTAATATATAAATCCATGCCGTGGTATCATTAATAATGATAAATGTCGTCCTATTACGCTCTTGATAACAATTTATTGGCATTCTAACTTCATTATAAACATCTAAAAGCTCTTCAAATGTGCTTATTTCAACTACTTTAAAGCCTTTAATATCTGGAAGTCTTTTAGCATTAGCTATAATTCCATCATAATTCTTTAAAATCTTATTTAATTTTAACAAATATAAATTATTCATTTTAAAGTCTTTTGCTGCTTTAGTTACAACAACAAAACCAGCAATTGAAAAGATTATAAAAATAGTTCCAATAATTTTCATAATTAAATAAATAGGACTATTATTAGCCTCAACAAAAGAAATAGTTGCTCTATCATTAGACACATCCTTATTTATAGAAACATCTAAAGCCTGCTCTAATAAAGGAACTGATATATTAATCTCAGATTTAGAAGCAACGGGTTCTTTGATTTCATCAAATTTAGCCTTACTATTAATTCGCATAACAATTTTTAACTCGCCATCTGTGGTTAAACTATATTCTTTTTTAAACTTTGCTAAAATATCATTATATAAACTATAATTAACTTTAACATTATCATCAATCATTACACGATTTTTTCCTTCAATTTTAACTTCTTTTTCTTCAGACAAATTATATTCTCGCTGCCAATAATAACCATTGGCATCTGGCTTATTAGCACTAACTACAGCAACAAGTTTATACGTGCTATCACCATTAAAATTTTTATCATAAGTTATATCATGATGGAAAGAAACATCAATATAATCAATTAAACTAGCAATATATGTCTTTCCTTCACCTAAATAAGGCTCTTCAAAAAAATCATTTTTCTTAAGATATACATTATATTTTACACTGTTATCTTCTTTATAACCTAAATTAACTATTTTTCGGTCGTTAAAGCCAAAATAAACGATAACAATTCCTATAATGAAAAAGAAAGGAAATAAAAACTGAAACAACTTACTTGCCTTGTATTTCTTCATATTTTTACTCCTTCCCAAAAAATTCATTTATTAATACTGTCGGATAACCTATATACTTAAATGATAGGCGCACTCTACCCAAGACATCTGCTTCTTTAGGCATATAACTATCATTTCCATTATTATTGTCACCTTTAGTCGTAAAGAAATATTGATCTCCACGCTTCCAAATTTTAACAATTCGGTGCGTAACAATAATATCATCCTTTTTAAAAGCTAAAATATCACCAACTTCTAAACTTTCTACATTTACTTTTTCATATATTACAGCATCTCCCCTACTATACATAGGTACCATTGAATTAGATGCTACTGCAATTAACTTATGATTAAAAATTCCAGAAACCAATATAACCAATATGATAAATAAAACAACTAAAGGCGTAACAAAAACTACCCTATTAATCTTTTTAAGTTGTTGCTTTTCCTTATCATATTTAATAATCATCTTATTTAAAGTATTATATAAAATAAAAGGCAAAAGAATATTAGCAACAGAATATATATAATCCCCTAAATCTGGAACAATAGGTAATATATAAATATATAGATTTATAACCAGTTTATAAATTAGACTTGAAAGCATCCCCGTTTTATAAGTCATAAAACTACATAACGCTTCACTCGCCATAATAGGAAAAATAATAGTACTTAAAAATATAAATTTATCCTCAGAAGTCGTTAAAACTCCCATATTCATTTCCATAAAAACATTATAAATAGAGCTTAAAACTGTAAAAACAACTAATAATTTTTCGTTTTGAAAACACTTCTTCGCAACGATATAACGAATTATTTCAATTTCCACAGTAATCACTAAAACAAAAGCAATGTTTTTTATAAAAGAAAACAAATCATGGTATAAAAATCCGCGTCTAAAACCTAAAATAATTCCCAAAGCATACGTTATTAGAAAAAATACCATCAAGCCAGTAATAACAATTCTAGCCGAACTCCCTTTTAAATAGTTTTTATCCTTTTCTATGCCAAAAAAAGCTAATAGTATTATCACTAAAACAGAAAATACTATCAACGCAGTAATGTTTTTAAGCAAATTAGAAACATTACCCATATTTAATTTAAGCCAAATCAAATACACAGCCAGGATCAATTCACTAGCATAAATAACTTTAGCATTTGTTTTCATAATTGCCCCTTTAAATAGGCATATTCCATCCTTAAGATGGAATAATTAAACTAAGCTGCCTGTTCATAGCCTAATGAAGCAGTTAAAGTAACTGTAGCGTCTTCTGTTGTAGGTAAATCAGCACTATTTTCAGGTTGTACATATGATACTCTTACTTTAACAGTTTTAGTATTTGAACCAGTAGCGTAAGGTAATGAAAGTGATAATCCTGATTGAGATGCTGTATAAGCTGTACCATCATATGTTAAAGTGTAAGTTAAATATTTAGCTTCTGCTGCAGACAAAGTACTCATTGTAATAGACTTTAATACAGCGTCAAAACTACCATCATTAATTACATCAACTGAAAATTCATAGAAATCTCCTGGTTTAGTTAATGTAACTGTATAAGTTGCACTAGTATCACTAATTGTATGATTAGTTGCTGCAACACTACCTGTAGTTTCTGCATAACTTGTGTCAACAAAGTGAACACTCCACTTATTAGCCTTAACAGTAGCAGTACCATTAATGTTAAGTGTCGTAGAATATGCTGCGAAACCTACTGACATAAATAAAATTGCCACTGCAAGCACCAAAATAACAGCTAATTGTCCATTCCTCTTTTTTTCCATAAAAATCTCCTCCTCTATATTATTACAAAATAATTCTATCATATTTTTTTCATATAATCAACAATTTTTTTTTAATCACACAAATGATTTACATTCGAATAAAATAAATAAAAAAGTAGGAAAACCTACTTATTGTTTTTGAACGTTCGTAAAATTGTTTTTTTTCTTGTTTTTTAAAAGGAAAAATAACATCATTACAATTAAAATAAGAATAATTGAAATAAACGGCCTAAATCTAAACCAAGCAACCGCAATAACTAATAAACTTATAGCTAGTCCTAATACAAACGAAATCGTACCCGTTGCCATACCGACAAGACTTCCTAAAATTGGAATTCCGCCAGTCAAATTCTGAAGCGGGCTAAATAATGATCCAACCCCTAACATTACACATAAAACTCCAATAAATCTAAAAACCCACTTGCTGAAATTGTTTTGTTTGGTGATAAGTTGAAACATATCTGCACCATTATATTCTGATTCATACAAGTTAAAGAAAACCTTTCCTGCCTTAGTTCTATATTCTTTAAAATGATTGCCGCTTTGCATAGCTAACACGCTAACATATTCGGCATTATTTTCATAAAAACTTATTCTTATATCCCCAATATCAGGATTACCATCAGTAACA
>CAMNJS010000053.1 GCA_946541645.1 uncultured Bacillota bacterium
GGGGAAGCAGGATTTGAACCCACGACATTCGGTTTTGGAGACCGACGTTCTACCAGCTGAACTATTCCCCTAAAGGACACAATTATTATACCATATCATTAAATATTATTCAATAACTAATATTTATTTCATATAATGTACTGGTGATTAAATGATAATACAGTATTCTACCAAAGAAAAGGAACTTCTTGCAAGGATTATGCGAGCTGAAGCTATTGGTGAAGGAGACTTAGGCATGTTAATGGTAGGAAATGTCGTCGTCAACCGAGCGCTTGCAAACTGCTTAACTTTTAAAAACACTAAAAGTATAACCGAAGTATTATATCAAAACCCAGGCGGTTTTTCAGGCATTGATAGTCCTTTGTTTTTTAGCAATCCAACAACAACAGAACAAAACCTAGCTAAAAGAATTTTAAAAGGCGAATACTACTACCCAGCAACTAATGCCCTTTGGTTTTATGCTCCTAAAACAAACGAATCATGTCAAACTACATGGTGGGGGCAATATAATAGCGGAAGATATAAAAGCCACTGCTTCTATGTGCCAAAAGAAGGGGAATGCCAAGAAATAAGATAAAGGAGACTATTTTAGTCTCCTATTTTATGAGTTAATTTTAAAGATATATCTTTTTCTTTATTATTTCTATATATTGTAAGTTTAACAGTATCACCTATATTATGCTTATAAATTAAATATTTTAAATGAGCTGAGCTTTTAACTGTAATACCATCAACCTCAGTAATAATATCATTTTTCTCTAGACCAGCAGAAGCCGCATCAGAACCATCTTCAACATAATTAATTATAACACCATTTTTAATACTATCACTAATATCATTCCTGCCCAAATAAATCGCACTAGATAAATCATAAGAAGAAATACCTACCAATGGTCTATCGATAGTTTCACCTTTTTCAAGCTTAGTAATTTGTGACATAGCAACCTCTATTGGAATAGCAAAGCCCATACCCTCAATAGAACTTTCGATAAGCTTAACTGAATTTATTCCAATAACTTGGCCGTTTATATTAACTAAAGGACCCCCACTATTACCCGGATTAATAGATGCATCAATTTGAATAGCCTCCATCATATAACTAGTACCATTATTAGTAACTGTTATCTCCCTGTTTTCACCAGAAATAATACCCTTGGTAACGGTTCCAGCATAATCAGGACTAATTGGTGTTCCCACAGTAAATATCGTATCACCAAGCTTTGATTTTGAACTATCACCGATTTCTGCAATAGCAGTAATCTTACTTGCATCAACAGACACTATAGCCACATCCATATAACTATCAGTTCCTAAGACTTTAGCCTCAATCTCTTCTCCAGTGTTTAAAGTAACTTTAACCTCGTTAGCTCCTTCAATCACATGATTATTAGTCATGATATAACCATACTTATTATCTTTCTTATAAACAAATCCAGAGCCATATCCATTAAGTTTTCCATTACTATAATTACTTATAACAACAACTGAATCATAAACTTTTTGAATAGATTCATTAATAGAATCAGCTTCAGTTACCGTCACATTTTTTCTAACACTAGGTGTGGCTTCAACAGACGAATTATTACTCATAAAATAATAAGTTCCTATAACTCCTAAGCAAAAAACTATTACTATAACTATTATATTTACTATTTTTTCACGCATAAACACCATCCCTTAATCTAATTTCTTTATATCATACCAATTAACTGGAAAACCTATTTTATTTAAAATCGTTTCCAACGGTACAACATCTATTGCTTCATCTAAAAGTTCAACTTCTTTTTTTATTTCATCAATCATCTCATCAAACTCTTCCGCACTCAGCATATGTTTTAATATTATCACCAAACTAAACAAATCGTTTTTTCCATATATATATCCATCTTCATTTTGCGGTATAGAAAGTTCTTTATGATATATAGAATCTGGTATAACCCTCTGCGTTCTGTGATCATATAAAATATCCTCATGCGCACACACATTTCTAAAATTAGAAAGTAGTGATAAAAAAACCATTAACGTTTCCGCATCAACATTATAAGGCTTCGCAATTTCCTCTTTATCTTCATATTTCAAAATATCAAAAAATTCTGACATTATTCCAAAAGATAAAACCTTAACCAAAATCCAAAGCGGGATATACCCATAATTGTTAATATAATGATACGTTGCCGTATGTTTACTACCGTTTATTCTAATCTGTCTCTTAACCTTACTTAAAACATCATAAACCTGCCTAGATTGTAAGCTGTCTTGAGAAAAATTTTTAGGTTCCAAATATTCTTTTTCCTTAACCCCGTATTTTTTAGACAATTGATAACTCATAATTGATTTAAAATTATTTTCAACAATTAAAATATTTTTAAAAAAAGTATTTCTGATTCTTCTATCAAACACAAATGTCGCGTATAACTCATCAAAAGTAGTACCTTCTATGTAATGGTCTTTATTACCCCTAACCGTAAATAAATGCCTATAACCACTTATAAAAAAATAATTCTCACGGTAAAGTATTCTTCTTGCATAATTTTCATCATTTATCGTAAGACCTTTGCTTTTTAAAATACTAATTTGTTCATCTAAAGTTCTAAAGGTTTTTGTTGTCATCATATCACCCTATTATTCATTATAACATAAAATAAAAGTTATAGACATTTTTTTATATCATAATTAACCATTAAAATATTTAATAACTCCATCTCTAATAACACTAGCAATTTTATTTTGATAAACATCATCAACAAGAAGAGCCCTTTCACTAGCATTAGACAAAAACCCAACTTCCAACAAAACACCAGGTCTATTAACCCTTCTTTGCAAATATTTCGTACTGTTTTCCTTATAATCACGTGTAGAATTAAGTTCTCTTTTAAACTCTTCTTGAAAAATTTTAGCAATCTTTTCATTTTCAATATTTATAGTATCATAATAAGCCTCTGCCCCTTTAAGCATACCACTACTATCAGCATTCAAATGAATTGACAAATATAAATCACACTCCGACTTATTTATAACATTGGCCCTTCTAGACAAATCACTTCTTTTTCTATTCCAAGCGTTTGCAACTGACAAATCATAATCACCATACCTAGTTAAATAAACAACTGCTCCTTCCTTCTTCAAAGCATTCATCACCTTTATACTAATCGCAAGATTAATATCAGCCTCCCTATAATTCTTATAAAATGCTCCGCTGTCCGCGCCACCATGACCCGGATCTAAATAAATAACTTTAGAAAGCAATGATAATTTTTTATCCTGCGCAAAAGCAAAATTAAAAAACGAAACAAAAGCTAAAAAAAACGCCACCATAAATAATCTATATTTTTTCACAAAATCACCTATATAAATATATTATTATTTAAGGCAGTTTAATATTATAATAAAAAAATTAAAAAAAGATTAAAAAA
>CAMNJS010000054.1 GCA_946541645.1 uncultured Bacillota bacterium
ATAATACTAACAGACTTCCTATTATTATTTTTCTATTTCGTCTCGCTCTATACATATGCCACCTTACCTTACTTTCATTATCTTACTGTATTAAGTATACAGCTTGAGTATATTTTTGTCAATGTTACAATAAGTTATTTCCAATTTTTTATAGTTACCTAAAATTTACGTCATTAAAAAACTCGTTTTTTAACGAGTTTATTTGGTTTCTTCTTTCTTTTTTTCTGGACTTATAGCTTGCTTTCTTGATAGGTTTAGTCTTCCTTTATTGTCATATCCTAATGATTTAACAATAATTTCATCACCAATTTTAACTATATCACTTGGTTTTTCTACTCTTTTTGTATCTAACTGTGATACATGAACTAATCCTTCACAGCCTGGCCAAAGTTCAACAAAGCATCCAAAGTCTTCTACTTTAACAACTTTTCCATTATATATTTTGTTTGTTTCAACTTCTCTAGTTATGTTTTTAATTCTTTCAGCTGTTTTTTCGATTACCTCTTTATCAGTGTGGTAAATAATTACTCTTCCATCGTCTTCTAGATCAACTTTAACTGCGTTTACATCATTTACGCTATTTACATTACTGCATTCTAATATGATTTTAGTAATCATTTCTCCGCCTTTGCCGATAACGTCTTTTATCTTTTCTGGGTCAATTGTAAATGTATATACTTTTGGAGCATATTTGCTTACTTCTTTACGTGGCTCTGGAATTGTATTTGTAATAACATCTAATATTTCAAGTCTTGCTTTTTTAGCTTGCTCTAATGCTTCTTTTAATATTTGCTTAGTAATGCCTTTTATTTTAATGTCCATTTGTAATGCGCATATGCCGTCTTTTGTTCCAGCAACTTTAAAGTCCATATCTCCTAAGTGGTCTTCCATTCCTTGAATATCTGTTAAGATAATATAATCTTTTTCATTAGATATAAGTCCCATAGCAATACCAGCAACAGGCGCTTTTATTGGAACTCCAGCTGCCATTAAGCTCATACAGCCAGCACAAATACTTGCTTGTGATGAAGAACCGTTACTTTCTAATATTTCAGACACTACTCTAATAGTATAAGGAAATTCATCTTCACTTGGAATTACTTGAAGTAAAGCTTTTTCGCCTAATGCGCCATGGCCAATTTCTCTTCTGCCTGGAGCTCCGTATCTTCCAGTTTCTCCTACAGAAAATTGTGGAAAGTTATAGTGAAGCATAAATCTTTTAGAATCTTCTAGGCCTAAGCCGTCTAATATTTGGTGCTCGCCCAAGGCTCCTAAGGTAGTAACTGATAGGCTTTGAGTTTGCCCTCTTGTGAATAAAGCTGACCCGTGCGTTCTTGGTAAGAAATCTACCGAAGCTGAAAGTGGTCTTATTTCATCCATTTTTCTACCGTCAGGTCTTATTTTTTCTTTAGTAATTATATTTCTAAATAATGTGTATTCAACGTCTCCATAAATAAGTGATATTTTTGTTAAAAGCTCGGCTAATTCTTCTGGTTTTAAATTTTCATTTTCGGTTTTATATTTTTCAAGCAAGTTTTCTTTTATTTCATCTAGTCTTGCATATTTTTCTAATTTATCTTTTATTCTTAGGGCGCTATCTATATCTTTTTCAATTAGTTTAGTAACTTCTGCTTTTAATTCATCTGTGATTTCTAGCTTTTCATATTCCATTTTATCAATGCCGATTTCACTTACTATTTTATTTTCAAATTCGATTAGTTCTTTAACAGCATCATGTCCAAACATTAAAGCTTCAAGCATATCTTCTTCTTTAGCTTCTTTAGCTGATGATTCAACCATGTTTATAGCGTCTATAGTTCCAGCTACAGTTAAATCGATATCTGATTTTTCAGCTTCTTCGGTAGTTGGATTTATAATAAATTTACCATCTACTCTGCCTACTTTAACACCGGCAATTGGACCATTAAATGGAATTTTACTAATTGATGTAGCAAGTGATGAAGCAAATAGTGCGGTAATTTCTGGTGAATTATCAGGGTCCACTGATAGTACGGTATTTACTATTTGAACTTCATTTTTAAAGTCTTCTGGAAATAGTGGCCTCATTGGTCTATCGATCATACGAGCTGCTAAAGTGGCAGCCTCACTAGGTCTACCTTCTCTTTTGATAAATCCACCTGGAATCTTACCTACTGAATATAATTTTTCTTGATATAAAACCATTAATGGGAAAAAATCTGATAAGAGGTTTGCTTTTTTAGAAACTACGGCTGTAGATAATATAACTGTATCACCATATCTAACTAAGACAGCTCCGTCTGCTTGTTTGGCAACCTCTCCTACTTCAACTATTAGTTTTCTTCCTCTAAAATCTGTTTCAAATATTTTTTTCATATGTACCTCCACGAAAAAGACACTTTAAAAGAGTGTCTACTATTTTCTTAATCCTAATGATTTAACGATTTCACGATATCTAGTAACATCTTTTTTCATAAGATAGTTAAGTAAACTTCTTCTGTGTCCTACTTTTTTAAGTAGTCCTCTTCTTGAATGGAAATCGTGTTTGTGAGTTTTTAGGTGTTCTGTAAGCTCACTAATTTCTTTAGTTAAAATTGCGATTTGTACTTCAGCTGATCCTGTGTCGCCGTCTTTTTTCGCATACTTTTTAACTATTTGTGCTTTCGCTTCTTTTGATAAAGCCATTTAATTTCCTCCTTTTTTAATATTCGCTTATATCCTAGAGTAAAAGATGGAGTTCTTTTAATCCAAGAAATAAGTACATTAATAATATACACTAGTTTATGAGAAAATGCAAGAAAAAATTAAAAATAAAAGGCTATTTTGAAATAGCCTAATTATTTTTAGCTGCTACTAAAGAAGCACCTAACATATTAACTAACATTACAATCGTGAATAATGGTTTAATATTTTCGTTTTCTCCACCTGTTTTTGGAGGTAATACTTCAATATAAACTTCTTTATATTCATGAGTATTTGTTAAATTGTATCCATCAATAATGGTCCTGTAACCAGCAACTGGTTCTTCTTCGATTGTATATTTAATCTCTTCTCCATTTTGATACTTGTATAAACCATATAAAATGTATTTCCATCCGTTTTCTTTTGAGATTACAAATGTTCTTTGGTATACACCGTTGGCGAATAATCTAACATTTATAAATTCTGGCCTTATTCTATCATAGTCGTTACCATCATCCCATGTTTTTTCGCCTGATATTGTAATGTATTCTACTTCACGAGTATTAGTTATATCATATACATTATTTGTGTTTGTTT
>CAMNJS010000055.1 GCA_946541645.1 uncultured Bacillota bacterium
AATATAACTTAAATCTCCTACGTCACCAAGATGAATAAGAGTATCAAATCTATGACAAGTTTTATTTATAATATCCCATTGGTTTTCTTCAGAGATAAAATATCCCATATATTCTCTATCTAAATCTTTAAAATGTGTATCAGAAACTAAATACACCCCACCTAATTCAGACCAATGTTGAAAGCATGGATAAAGAGATTTAATCATTTTCTTTTCCTTTCTTTACTTTGTAATAATATTATAACATAATTTTTTTAAAAAATAAAGTGAAGTAATAAATACTTCACTTCATAAAAATTATATTAAATTATTTCTCAGTCAAGCCAAGACAGTAACTTGTCAGAGACCCGTTCTTTTTCTGACTTAGCCAGGCTCTCCGGGAAATAAGTTTTCAAGAAAATGTTCTTTGCAGTAAAATGATTATAAGTATCAGACTTCTCAAAAACCTTAGCTGCAAAAGCCTTCTTATCTGCCGGATGATACTTTTCAATATAATTAATCATATCCTCTGTCTTAATATCATTAATATAAATCTCTTTGTTCTCATCGGGGTCAATCATAATAGTTCTCTTACTCAGTGGTTCTAACATTTTATTTTCTCCTTAAATTTTTTCTTTATTTCTTATATTCTTATTATATAATAAATTTTTTAATGTTGCAAGTATTTTTTAAAATTTTGTTAAATTAAGTATTTTTTCTGCATCTTTGGTAATAGCGCGGCCGGTGCTATCACGGGGAGTTTGTGCTAATTCCGATACATTTATAGCTTTAGTATTCTTTGTTCCTATAATTAATAAGTTATCTTCATTAGTACATATGGTGCCATTAATCACTATATCGGCGGCCGCGAGTTTCATATATTTTACTCCTTTACCAGCTATATTTTGAATTGAGAAAACATCAATAGGGATTTTGCACATAAGTCCGTCTCTAGAACAAGAGACTAAAAACTTTTCTTCATTTTTCCTATTGATTGGCAGGCCTGCCAATACGCTATCTCCTTCTTCAAGTTTAATAGCTTTTCGTCCCGTAGTAACTCTCCCAATGGGACTAATAGTTTTTGTTTCAAACTTTATACTCATTCCTTTCTGAGTTAATACTAATACATCCTCATCTTTTAAAAATGTAACATTAACTAACTCATCATTTTCTTTTAATTTAATAGCTTGAGAACCAGTGTTCTTTTTTAAATTCTTATATTCATTTAACTCTGTTTTTTTAATTAAACCTTGTTTAGTAAAAAATACTGCATACTCGGCATTTGTATTATCTTTTAAATTAATAGCAGCCTGTAGCTTTTCATCTTTTTCAAAAGTAAAGATAGAGTTTAAATTAATTCCTTTAGATTTATTATCTCCAACTGGAATTTTATCTACAGGAATTTTATACATTTTACCAGTTGAAGTAAAAATCATAACAGTATCCATTGTGTTAGTAGCAAAAGAAGAAAGAATTTTTTCATCAATACTTTTAATTCCTTTTGTATTTTTATGTTGAATTTTAAAACTCATTTTAGGAATACGCTTAATATCCCCGCCTTGAGTAAGTACAACTACTACATCTTCAGGAATTACTTCTTTCTTTTCTTTTGTTTCTGTTTTAATTTCAATATTGATAATTTCAGTTTTTCTTTCATCACCATATTTTTTAACAAGTTCTTCAAGTCGAATTTTAATATGATCTAACTGAAGTTGTTCATCAGAAAGAATAGCATTAATATTTTTTATTTTTTCATTAAGTTCTTCTGCTTCTTTATTAAGTTCAATAGAGTCAAGCTTTGTTAAAGAACTTAACCTCATAGCAAGAATAGCTTTAGCTTGATTTTCAGTAAAATTATACTTATCAATCAATCTTTCTTTTGCAGTTGAACTATCTTCACTGCTTTTAATAAGTTTAATAATATTATCAATATCTTCAAGTGCTTTTAAAAGACCTTCTACAATTTCAAGTCTATCTGTTGCTTTTGTAAGATTGAAATTTAATTCTTTAATTAAACATTCTTTATTATGTTCAATATATATTCTGCAACAATCTTTGAGTCCCAATTCTGTTGGGGTTTTATTAACAAGAGCGACTTGATTAAAGGAGAAGGAAGTTTGAAAGTTTGTCTTAGCATATATTTTTTCTGCTATTGACTCAGGGGCCATTCCTCGACCCACTTCTATAACTATTCTAATTCCTTTTTTGTTAGATTCATCATGGGCATCTATAATTCCTTCAATTTCTTTCTTTTCACAAACTTCTCCTAATTCAGTAAGAAGTCCTTCTATTGTTTCTCCGTACGGTACTTCATAAAAAATAATTTTATTATTCTCTACTTTATACCTTGCTCTAACTTTTATGCTGCCATGACCTGTTTCATAAATTTTAGGAATATCTTTTCCATTAATAATCACTCCTCCGGTAGGAAAGTCAGGGCCAGGAAGATAAGGAATACCACCATCCATATAACTATAAATCGCATTTGCGACATCAGTAAGATTATGAGGGGCCCAATTACAAGCCATGGCTACTCCAATACCGGAATTAGGATTACAAAGTAAATTAGGAAAGGCACTAGGCAAACAAACAGGCTCATCAAGAGTCTCGTCATAATTAGGAATAAAATCTACATTATTTTCTTTAACATGATTAAGTAATCCATCCTCCGAAATTTGAGCCAATCGTGCTTCTGTGTAACGCGCGGCAGCTGGTCCATCACCTGCAATATTCCCGTTTGATCCATGCCAATCAATTAGAGGGTATCTCATCACCCATGGCTGACTTAACCGTACCATAGCTCCATATACAGATGAATCGCCGTGCGGGTGCCACTTAGAAAGTGTATCTCCTACAATGCGAGCTGCTTTAACATGAGGTTTATTATATGTAAATTTATTTGTATAGGCATCCCAAA
>CAMNJS010000056.1 GCA_946541645.1 uncultured Bacillota bacterium
TTACATAATTTCTTTTATCTCTTGTGCTTTGTCTCATATTTTTCCTACTTTCTATTGTCTAATATTAGCTTACCAAAAAAAAGAAAGAAAAACAAGTAACATTTTCCCCATATTATTTATTTGATATTTTATTTACAAAAATGTTTTTTCGGTTGAAAACTTTCTTTATATACTATTAATTATTTTGTCGTTAATAGTGTGCATTACTTATTTAAATTTCAACATTATGTTGAAATTGGATGAATAACCACTATTTTACAATGATCCTTTAATTTTTGCTTTTCATAATATTATCTTGTCTAAAATATTAGGTGTTAAAAAAAATTCAGTATTACATATTTAATACTGAAATTATATTTTATCAATTCTATTTAATATACATGAGCTGTTTTTGAATTTGTTAAAATTTTACTTCTTCCTTTTTCTAGTTTTGAACTAATATATTCTTCTTCAAAAGCCAAAATACTATTTTTATATCTATTATAAGCAAATTCATAATCACCTTGCTCAATAGCTTTTACACATGCACTAATTACATTTTCATAAATATAATTATAAATTACTTCACATTCTGGCATTTTGTTAATAGCTTCCACTATAGATGGCGCTATTTCATAGTAATGAGTAATATCTTCCTTTGAAACAAAATTATCTCTAAACCATCTAAGCACTGAAAGTTCATAACAATTATCATCAAATCTTTCCAAAAAATGATTCATACACGCCGTTGTCAAATAACACTGTGTATCTGTTTCCTGTCTTGGACTTCCATCATCTTTTTCTATTATCTTTCCACTTCCTGTTTCTGTATCTATTTTAATGTGTATAGAGTCATGGGGTTCTTCTTTTGCGCTTGGAAAATATATATCAATTTTTGCGCCACTGCCATCACTATAAGGAGTGACTTTAATTTCTTTATCTTCCATACTATTTTGTTTCATTCCCTTCTATCTGTTTTTTTCTTAATAGCATAAGTTCCCACATCCATATAACTGCTTTATCGGACAACTCTGCTTCATCTCCTAATGAAGATTCATATAAATACTTTTCCTTTAATTTATCCAGTCTATTATAAATATCTAATAATTCTTCACTTGATATGAATGATAAATTTAATTGTAATTGAAATTTTGCACCCCAATTTGAAATAATGTCTAACAAATCATTTAATTCTTCTTTATCTGGCGCATAACTATCCAATTTGCTCATTATAGCAATCTGACCGATTAATCGATTAAAAGCCGTTTCAATCTCTGCTACTAATTTCACACTATCATCTTTTTCCATTTTTTAATTCCTTTCGTATTCTTTATTTAAAAGGTGACAAAATACTATTATCATCTTTATCAAATCAAATTAATGATTTCTATGTCTGGGTGCCTAAGTAATCAATCTTCAACTAATTGTCTACTATATTACCAAATTTTTTAATATATTTCAAGGTTTTTAATTGTTCTTGTTTTTTGTTAAATATTAATAAATTTAAAGTAATTATATTGAAAATCATTTCTACTAAACTGTAAAAAAACTTTAAATAATAATTCTAAAATTTTGAATAATTTTCGTCATTATCCTATCATTGATTCATTTATTAAATTTATTGTCTATCAATACTATTTGTCAAAGAACTTTATCATATTTTATATTAACTAATTAAAAAGATTCTTGATTCGACCAACAATTAGCTCCACCACCATAGTTAATTTTGCAATCCCACATATCAGCCATGGAACTGGCCTGATGATCTAACGCATACGCCTTAGTCGCCGCCCTACCATCTCAATAAACCTCACCATAACTGCCTTCACTGTCTCGTAAATAACATATATACTGGTGTGGACGTTGCTGTACTAGCGGATAATGTAGTACTTTCTAGCATATATACTTTCCAGATTATATTTCCTTTTTGTTTTGTTGATTACTTGTTACAGAAGTTCCATCCACGGTTATACTTTCTATTGCCGCATCTGTACTTACTTTATTAGCTATAGTAAGTGTATATTTTATTTTATCTCCTATGCTTTGTTTCATATTCTGCCCACTTTCTATTATCTAATAAGAGCTTACCAAAAAGAGCATAAAAAACAAGTAATATTTTTTCTAAGTCACTTATTTTGATATTTTATTTACAAAAAAATAGTTCATACTGAACTATTTTGTATCTTTAAACATTTCACTAATTGTTGTGCCTAATGTGGCAATATTTTGAAGATCTGATGGAACAATTATTTTAGTGGCATTTCCATTTGCTACTTTTTCTAAAGCATTAAAGCTTCTTAAGGTTAAAACTGATTTGTCGGCACCGGCTTCTTTTAAAAGTTTAATAGCTTCAGCTTCGGCAGTATTTACCTTTAAAATGGCTTCAGCCTGTCCTTCGGCAGCTTTAATTTGAGCTTCTTTCTTAGCTTCAGCATTTAAGATGGCGCTTTGTTTTTGACCTTCAGCAATTAATATACTTGATTTTTTCTCACCTTCAGCTCTTAGTATTGCCTCACGTCTTTCACGCTCAGCACGCATTTGTTTTTCCATTGCTTCTTGAATGTCTCTTGGTGGGAGAATGTTTTTAACTTCTACTCTATTTATTTTAATTCCCCATGGGTCTGTTGCTTCATCTAGTATTGATCTCATTTTAGAGTTAATTATATCTCTTGATGTTAGAGTTTGATCTAGCTCTAGGTCTCCGATTAAATTACGTAGGGTCGTTGCGGTTAGGTTTTCAATAGCGCTTATTGGGTTATCTACTCCATATGTGTATAATTTAGGATCGGTTATTTGAAAATATACAACTGTATCTATTTGCATAGTTACGTTATCTTTAGTAATAACTGGTTGTGG